>JABFSF010000122.1 GCA_013140755.1 Methylotenera sp.
CCCACCCACCGCGTTAATAAATACATCTTGGTCAAAGCATGGGATGCCTGCGTGGCGGTTTAGCACCGCCAATAACATCGCCAAACGATTTTGCTCAAGACCAGTCGCCAACCGCTTAGCATTTGGGGCGTGGCTTTCATCCACCAAGGCTTGAATTTCTATCAATAGCGGGCGTGTGCCCTCCATGGTCACGGTAATACAACTGCCCGCCACTTGGTTTTCATGATGCGATAAAAACAGTGCAGATGGATTGGTCACTTCACGAAGCCCGTGCTCAGTCATAGCAAATACGCCGAGCTCATTTACCGCACCAAAGCGATTTTTAAAAGCCCGAATCAGCCTAAAAGATGAGTTTTGGTCACCCTCAAAGTAAAGCACCGTATCTACAATGTGCTCCAACACGCGCGGCCCAGCGAGTGAACCCTCTTTAGTGACATGCCCAACCAATATCACAGTAATGCCTAATTGCTTAGCCAAACGGGTGAGTTGCGCCGAGCATTCACGCACTTGCGCCACTGAGCCAGGCGCAGATTGCAGAGCTTCAGAATACACGGTTTGGATAGAGTCAATCACTGCAATATTGGGTTTGTGCGTTTGCAATGTAGCCAGAATTTTTTCTAAGTTAATTTCAGCTAATAACTGCACATCACTTGCATCTAACCCCAAACGCTTAGCACGCATGGCAATTTGCTGCGGCGATTCCTCACCACTCACATAAACCGCTGGGCTACTTTTGCCTAAATGGCAAAGTACTTGTAGTAATAGTGTCGATTTACCAATACCAGGGTCGCCACCAATTAAAATCACTCCGCCTTCTACCAAGCCACCACCCAGCACACGATCAAACTCACTAATGCCCGTAGCTTGCCGTGCAATATCCGCCGCTTTAATACTGCTAATTTTTTGCAGTTGCCCCGTACTCGCCAAACCCTCAAATTTATTGGCATAACGATTGCTAGATGTATTACTTTCATCTACGCTTTCTACCAACGTATTCCACGCCAAACAGCTTGGGCATTGACCTTGCCACTTAGGCTCAGAAGCACCGCATTCTGTGCAGGTGTAGATGGTTTTTGCTTTTGCCATGCTAATCCACCACCTTAAAAGGCACACGCGGCGCAACAGCGCACAGTAACTCATAGCCTATCGTGTCGCAGGCTTTTGCCACTGCATCCACAGGCACGGTATTGCCCCATAGCTCAACAGGTGCGCCGATATTAGCTTGGGGGATATCTGTGATATCCACAAATAGCATATCCATAGAAACGCGCCCTATTGTTTGGGTGCGTTGACCCGCCACGGCGATAGGTACGCCTTGCAAATGATGGTTGCCAGAATACTGCCCTGCATGGCGCGGATAACCATCAGCATAGCCACACGCTACCACGCCTACGCGCATCGTTTTGTTGGCGGTGAAACGATTGCCATAGCCTAACGTTTCACCCGCTTGCAGGGTTTGCACGCTGATAATTTCGCTGGTGAATTGCATGACTGGTTTTAAACCACATTCAGTCGCTGAAGTATTTTTTGCTGGAGTTGCACCGTAGAGCATAATACCTGGGCGCACCCAATCTGCGTGAGTTTGCGGTTGGCATAAAATGGCAGCAGAGTTAGCTAGGCTTGTTGGGTAAATCAAACCTTGGGTGGTTTTTTTGAAAATGGCGAGGGCGGCATCTACGCCTTGCGGCTCATCTGCTGCGGCAAAGTGCGTCATCAGCGTAATATGTGGCGTCAATTTCTCAATGCGTTTAAGTGCAACAATATAATCTTGTGGCACAAAGCCTAAACGATTCATGCCCGTGTTCATTTTTAAAAACACACTTAGGTGATGCTTTCCACCCTCGCCCGTCAAGGGGGAATGTGGTGTGACATGCTTAGCAAAATAAGCTTCCAACATTTCAATCTGCGCGAAGCTATGCACCACTAAGCTTAAACTATAGCCTTTCACGATGGCTAACTCGCTGGCATTAAAAATTCCCTCAAGCAATAAAATGGGTTGCTCAAAGCTCATTTCACGTAAACTAATCGCTTCAGCTAAATCCAGCACAGCAAAACCATCTGTGGCACTCAGTGCATCAGCAATGTTTGCCAAACCATGCCCGTAGCCATTGGCTTTTAGTGCTGCCATCACTTTTGAATTTGGAGCATATTGCTTCACTACGGCTAGATTATGCCGAAGTGCGCTTTGTGAAATGGTAGCTAAAATGGGGCGCATAAAAAAACTTTATCCAGGTTAATCTGCGTCAAGGCACAAGTGTTTGGCGTAAAGTTCTGGGCACACACAACGCAAAATCACGCAATAGAGATTGAAGCGCATTTAATACTCATCCGCCATATAACTCGCCCCCGCAAAGTTCTCAAATCGCGTATGCGCACCAATAAACGTGAGCCTCACACGCCCTATTGGCCCATTACGTTGCTTACCAATAATAATTTCTGCGGTACCTTTATCGGGGCTATCAGGGTTATACACCTCATCACGGTAAATGAACAAAATCACGTCAGCATCTTGCTCAATTGCACCTGATTCTCGCAAATCACTCATCACAGGGCGCTTATCTGGACGTGTTTCTACCGAACGATTTAACTGCGAAAGTGCTACCACGGGCACATCCAGTTCTTTTGCGAGTGCTTTGAGTGAACGTGAAATTTCAGAAATTTCAGTCGCGCGGTTTTCGCCTTGTCGGCCTGCGGGAGCTGCCATCAATTGTAAGTAATCCACCACAATTAAGCCTAATTTTCCTGTTTGGCGATGCAATCTACGCGCCCTCGCTCTCACATCAAAGCTACTTAAGCCTGCGCCTTCATCAATAAAAATCGGGGCTTCGTTAAGTTTACCAAGAGCAGTGGTCAGCTTTTCCCAATCTTCGTCTTCAAGGTTACCATTACGCATACGATGCTGATCTAGGCGACCCACAGAACCTATCATACGCATGGCAAGTTGCGTGCCTGCCATCTCCATTGAAAACACCGCCACAGGCAATTTGGTATCTAACGCTACATTTTCAGCGATGTTAAGCGAAAATGCGGTTTTACCCATAGAAGGTCGTCCTGCCACAATAATTAAATCACCAGGTTGAAAGCCTGATGTCATTGAGTCTAAATCGGTAAACCCTGTGGAAATACCTGTTACATCATTTGGATTATCACGCGAGTATAAATAATCAATACGATCAGCAACTTGTGGCAGCAAAATTTTAATATCTTGAAAACCTTGCACGCTGCGCTTACCGCCCTCAGCAATCTGAAAAATCTTAGCTTCAGCTTCGTCTAACAATTGCTGTGCATCGCGCCCGTTGGGCATGTAAGCACTTTCTGCAATACCAGAACCTACCACCACAAGCTGGCGCATCACTGCACGTTCATGTACAATCTCTGCATATCGTCGTATATTGGCTGCAGTTGGCGTATTTTGCGCCAACATACCCAAGTAAGCAATGCCGCCAACCCCTGAAAGTTCAGCCGCATTTTCTAACGATTCCGCCACCGTCACAATATCCGCAGGCTTGTTATGTTCAATGAGCTTAGCAATATGCTGAAAAATAAGCTTGTGATCATGACGATAGAAATCACTCGCACTCAAAATATCGGCAATCTTATCCAGAGCCTCGTTTTCAAGCAACAAGCCGCCAATGACAGATTGCTCTGCCTCAACCGAGTGGGGAGGGATTTTTAATGCGTCTAATTGTTCGTCAGCCATAGCGGATATTATACCAATGAAAACTAACCACCCAATAACAATAATCGGCAATAAAAAAAGGCGACCTCAGTCGCCTTTTTTTATTGAATCACTTAACGTATTAAGGGATTAAGCTTCAGCAGTCACTGAAACTGTAATATCAACAACAACATCATGGTGCAATGCCACTGATACTGGATGATCACCAATAGTTTTTAATGGTCCATTTGGTAAACGTACCAAAGATTTAACCACTTCATGACCTTGTGCTGCCAATGCTTCGGCAATATCAGCATTGGTAACAGAGCCGAATAAACGACCATCTACGCCTGCTTTTTGTGAAATTGCGACTACAAAACCAGCTAATTTCTCACCGCTCGCTTGTGCTGCTACCAAAATAGCCGCTTGTTGTTTTTCCAATTCAGCACGGCGTGCCGCAAATTCAGCTTTATTCGCTTCTGTTGCACGTTTTGCTTTACCTTGTGGAATCAAAAAGTTACGGCCAAAACCGTCTTTCACTTTAACTACATCACCCAATGTACCAAGGTTAGCTACTTTTTCTAATAAAATTACTTGCATCTTAAATCTCCTTAGCCTGGGTGTTTGTCAGTGTATGGTAACAATGCCAAGAAACGTGCGCGTTTAACCGCTGATGTTAATTGACGTTGATAACGTGCTTTAGTACCCGTCATACGTGCTGGGATGATTTTTGCGTTTTCTGAGATGAAGTCTTTTAATAGATCTACATCTTTGTAATCGACTTCTTTAATGCCTTCTGCTGAAAAACGGCAGTAACGGCGGCGTTTGTACATATCTCTTGCCATTTGAAACTCCTAAACTCTCAATATTCTATATGGTTAATGTGCATCACCAGTTGTGTGCTTTTAAGGCTACGCTTAGCGAGAAATCCACGGGCTGTTATTTGCTCACCCTGCTTCAAACTTTTTAATGCTAAGTCACCTACAATGACCGCATTCACTTCACACTCCACCTTACGCTTCATGCCAGCTTCAACTTGCTCTGAATCATGTCGCAATACAACACTTAACAACGGTATGCCTGCTGGTGTATAACGAAGCGGTTCAATTTGCACCACTTCAGCTTGTAACACCAGCTGATTCAATTAAACTGCAACAGCCTCTGTAGTGGTAGCTGGTGCTACGTCTTTACTCAACACTGACTTAGATTTTTCTTCTTTCATCATAGGTGATGGTGCAGTCACTGCTGTTTTTGTCGCCATGGTTAAGTGACGCAATACTGCATCGTTAAACTTGAAGCCATGCTCAAGCTCTTCTAATACAGTTTGGTTACATTCAATGTTCATTAACACATAGTGTGCTTTGTGAATTTTTTGGATTGGGTAAGCTAATTGACGACGACCCCAGTCTTCTAAACGGTGAATTGCACCGCCATTGCTGGTGATAAGCGCACGGTAACGCTCAATCATCGCAGGCACTTGCTCGCTTTGGTCCGGATGGACGATAAATACTACTTCATAATGTCTCATTGACACTCCTTTTGGATTAAAGCCACCTATTTATTGATAGTGTGGCAAGGGTAAAAAAAGCTTGCTTAAACAAGCTGTTCAAGCAAGCGCGCGATTATAGACAATAACACCTTAGTAATCAATGAAAACTTGCAAAAAGTGCCATTGACAACTACTAAGGTGCGTAATATTTACAAAATCACACTAAAGTCCGCGTTAGTCAAACTCAAGCCCGCATCAAGGTGTGCAAACTTGATTGCTACTGATGCGCCTGTGCCGTCTTTATCGTAATACAAGTCACCTGTGCTGCTGTTGTAGATGATGCGGTCACTGGCATCTTGCGCTACGTTAAAAGCACCTGAGTTAAACATTGTGCTATTTAACGCGATACCTGCAGCACTGCCAGCACTGATGGTAGTGAAAATAGCTTTGCTCAACTGTATGGTGTCATCTAACACACTAAAATCTACAATGGTATCCACATTATTTAAAGCTGAAAGTGCTGTATTAAATTTAAATACATCATTACCAATGCCACCCTCTAATAAATCATTGCCTAAGCCACCAATTAAAGTGTCATTCCCCGATGCACCATCTAACACATCGCTACCAGCTTTACCATCTAGCAGATTGTATTGAGCGTTACCCTCAATTGCATTGCCTAGTGCATTACCTACGCCCAAGGTGGCTGATCCTTTAAGTGATAAATTTTCTACATTCGTAGTCAGCGTGTAGTTAATAATACTTTGAACAGAGTCTATCCCCTGCCCTGCCAATTCAGTAATAATATCGGCTCCGCCCCCAGTATCAATCACATAAACATCATCTCCTGCGCCACCATTTAGTTTATCTACTCCGAAATTACCATTTAAATAGTCATCGCCCGCGCCGCCGTTGAGTACATCATTGCCTTCACCACCGAGCACGCTGTCATTTGCACCTGCGCCATTGATAGTGTCATTACCTGCACCGCCATCTACAATTAAACCCGCATTACCTGAATCAAGGTTAATTAAATCGGCATTGCCTGTGCCAGTGAGCTTGGTCCCTACCGCATTACCGTTGGCATCATAACGTTGGGCGTAAACTTCATCATCATTGCCATCAAAAGATGACCAACTTACCACAAACCCACCATCGGCTAATGCGGTAATACTGGGTTCGTATGAATAAAGCACATCAAGGGTGTTGACTTGAAACTCCCCGCCTTGTGGCACACCAGCCGCATTATAACGTTGTGCAAAAATATCAAACCCCGCTTGAGATTGCCAAGCGACAACAAAACCACCATCCGCTAAAGCAGCGATGCTAGCGTTGCTTTGATGATAACTAGACGTAGTATTGACTTTAAACTCTTCACCTTGCAGGAGGCCATTCACATCATACCGTTTGGCATAAATACCATAACCTTCACCGTCTTGCCCCTCAGACTCCCAAGTTACTACAAACCCACCCCCAGCTAAGGCAGTAACACTAGGTACTTGTTGATTGTCAAGCGTATAAGTATTAACTATAAACTCCCCGCCTTGCGGCACACCCGTGGCATCGTAACGTTGCCCATAAACACCATAGTTACTCGTATCTTGACCATTAGATCGCCAAGTCACCACAAAGCCGCCATCGGCAAGTGCTGTCACATTTGCGTAAGATTGGTTAGAGACAGTATAACTATTAACCTGAAATTCTGCGCCTTGTGCATTACCCGCCGCATCATAACGCTGCCCATAAACACCATAGAGAGCACCATCCTGCCCATTAGATTGCCAAGTCACCACAAAACCACCATCATTTAGCCCAGCCATGCTAGAGCCAATTTGATCCGAGGTAGTATAGCTATTGACCTTAAACTCCACACCTTGCACGTTACCTGCAGCATCATAACGCTGTGCGTAAATACCAAGACCATCCCCATCTTGCAAATTAGACTGCCAACTTACCACGAAACCACCATTAGAAAGTGCCGTAACACTTGGTGTAGATTGATCGCCCGTTATAGTGCCATTTACTCTAAACTCACCACCTTGTGCCACCCCTGCGGCATCATAAAGTTGGGCGTAAACACCGTAAAACCCACCATCTGCAGCCTGCCAAGTCACTACAAAGCCACCACCAACAAGCCCTGTGACACTTGATGCATACTCATCTCCATCTCCGAATACAGATGAAAAAGTATTCACCTGAAACTCACCGCTGGTGACGCTCAATTGACCATTGTTAAACTGCAAAGCTTCAATGGATGTAAGCGTATCTTTGCCTTCTGCGCCATTTAAAGAACTTACCACTAATTTTCCATTGACGCTGCTAAAGCGGTAATCTGCAATGTTGGCAACATACTGGGCAACATCACTTCCAGCACCTCCATTAAGATTATCATTACCGCCACCGCCTATTAACGTGTCGCCAAGTGATGTGCCTAGAAGATTGTTATTGCCAATTGTGCCTTTAATCACCGCCATGATAAAACTCCTTTAAATGTAGTGCGTGTCAATAAAAAATGTGATGAAAATGTTGTTTCTAA
>JABFSF010000096.1 GCA_013140755.1 Methylotenera sp.
CTAATGAATTAATTTAAATATTAGTCCTCATTAAATGTTAACTAGATGGCATATATGTATATTGATACTGCACCAAACCGAAACAAATGCACTAATGATGTGCAGAAGCTATTTACTAAATAGATCAATTTGAAGTTGAAATTAAAGTAAAAGTTCTGCTGCCTGAACAATCTGTTTTGATAGTGTGCCCAATCGAATCTTTTTGTGCATTGCCATGCTGCGAAGCAGACTATAAGCTTCTTCCTCATCCATCTTTTTTTGCTTCATTAATAAACCTTTAGCACGCTCTATCACCTTGCGTTCACTTAACTTTATGTTCGCTTCATTGAGGGCTTGACGTAAATTTTTGAATTCATCAAATCTTGCTATTGCAGCATTGATAACAGGCTTTAACCTTTCGTTAGGTATTGTACCGACTACATAAGCACAAACCCCTGCCTGAGTAGCCAGCTTAATTTGGTCTTTATCATCGTCATGTGTAAACATCATAATTGGACGAGGGTCATTCATGGTCATTACGCAGATATGTTCCAAGGTGTCGCGACTTGGAGAATCTGTATCAATAATCACCACATCGGGCTGAAGTTTTCTACAAGCATCATCAACATTCGCGGTACTTTTAATATGTGCGACAACCTCATAACCTTCATCCAGCAAAGATTGTTTCAGCGGCTTGGTGCGAGATAAATCACTATCAACAATTATTACCTTTAGCATAACTATCCAAACGAATTTATTATTTGTAATAATGCAAGATTCACGCCAACTTTTTCAAGTTTATGCAGATAAATATTTTCAAATGATTAATATTTTTTAAACGTACTATCTAAAATGTAAGCATGGTCAAAGTCGTGAGCTGTAAGATTGAATAGTTATGGAAAGCAATTAAAAAATATAGCGCTTTGGACATTTGCATTTATGCTAACTAATTTATTTAATTACCTACGACATCATCACTTAATAATGAAAACATCTAATCCATTTAAATTTAGCCAAGCAATCGCTCGCTTTGACGAGTTGAATGCTTTAGATCCAGTCACTGAAATATATGAAGAAAAGATTTTGCCCAAAGAACTGATTTATGCACAGCGTATGAGCAAGATGCTTAATCAGTTGGCACCGAATGCCTCAGAAGTGCTTCAGTTGGCAGTGCGTTGTCAGCATATTCAGCGTTGGCAGATCCCTCGTGCGAGTTACCCAATGACTAAGCCGGGTTATCACGAGTGGCGCAACCGACTTAAAAAATTTCATGCCGATATTGCACAATCTGTTCTTAAGGATGTTGGCTACGATGAAATCTTGGTAAGTCGCGTTTGTTCATTGGTTCGTAAAGATCCGGTGCAGGATGATGATGAAGCAAAAACGTTAGAGGATGTGGTGGTATTGGTTTTTCTAGAGAGTTATCTGGGTGAATTCGTTGCTTCGCATGCTGATTATGAAATAGCAAAGTTTGAAGACATTTTGGTCAAGTCTTTACGAAAAATGTCAAAGGAAGGTCGCTCTTCAATCACTAAGCTGATTTTTTTACCAGACGAATTAGAATTGGTTTTGAGAAGTGCATTGGCTAAAGTTTAATCTGACTTTTAATTAAAGTTTCATTAATGATTGCATTGGTTAATGTGGCTTTTTTCTTTCATAACCACGTGTTCATTAAATTATTAATTATTAATTATTAATTAACATAGCCACCACATCATGGATGCAGAAAATCAAGTAAATCGAGCAGATCTGGATCAGTTGACAGGCTCCGCTATCATTGAGTTTGGTGCTAGTTGGTGTGGGTACTGTCAAGAGGCCCAATCAATTATCACTGCTGCACTTATTCAATATCCAAATGTGAAACATCTCAAAATTGAAGATGGCAAAGGGCAGCAACTTGGACGTACCTATTCAGTAAAGCTCTGGCCGACACTTGTGTTCCTTAAAGATGGTGTCGAGATAATAAGATTAGTTCGGCCTAGTGACGCTAAAATAATTACTGCCGCTTTAAATAAAATAGACTTTAGCTAAATAAACTAGCTTCAATATAGTAATTACAAACTATGTCGGATGTTTCAAATGGCGACTTAGTGCTGATTGCTGAAGTAGATGCGTAAAACCTGTGCGGCTGCTTTGTCCCATTAGTTGCGGGTTGATAAAGATTAGCGACAGTCTCAAATGAGACCTAAGTGTTAATTATGAGTGTCCGCTATAGGAAGCTAAATCTCAATAATCAAATAAATAGGATATCTCAAGAGATATCAAATCAACATATTTGAAGTTTAAGTAAAATCTTATTAAAAATCTAATACACAAAACTTTACGAATACCCTAAAGTTAAAGCAACATGTTGCCTGATTCATTTTTCAATACAAATTGATGTGCATCAGGGTTGCCAATCCAGAAATGAAAAAACTCACGTACGACCACTAAAAATAAGCGTCTATTTTCTTTAATATGAAACAGAGGTAATGTTGAATCTACTGCAATTCGGTAGATTTTAGGTGTTTTATCTGGCGCATCACGTAGGCGAATTAAAATAAGTTTCGCAATTTTAATGCGTGTATCAACAATGGATTGCTCTATTGCTTCGTCACGTAATGCTTTTGTATAAGCTTTAAGCGGCCAAGTTTCAGCAGTTTCAAATTTTTGCCCGTCTAATGCTGCCCACAACTCATTAAGCTGTACCGCTTGTGGCCGCCATGTAATACCCATCAAATCAAAGCCAGGGTTTTTGCTGAGTGCCACAATAGCGTTAATATCACTCATCCAAAATGGATAAAATTCGCGCGCCGCAGTGAGGCTGTTATGCCAATCATCCACATCAATTGTGTCAATCACTGCTTCAACCGCAAAACGATAAGATTGCCCATCTGCATTTTTCTCATCTAACGAAAGACTAAGTTTATCTAAAAACAAAGAGCGCTGATGTAACAGAGCAGCGCGCGCGCCTTTGCTTTCTAACATTTTGAGATAAGCCTTGATGGCTTCTTTTTCACGAAATAAATTCATTCACTTGGATTTTAGCCTATTAACAGACCTTACTATAGCTTAAAAATAATAAGTTTAGCTTACAAAGTTAGAATTATATGAGATTATTCACGTATTAAAAATAGTCGCTCACAACACCATTTACAGTACTAAGGCATCAAGATGACGAACGAACAAGCACTGAATTATATGCACAATTTATTGCGAGGCATGTTGGATAAAAAGGCATCAGATTTATTTATTTCTGCTGACTTTCCGCCTGCTATGAAAATTGACGGGAAAATGACACCTGTAACACAGCAAAAATTAACTGGAGACTTTACAAAAGCATTTGCTGAAGCACTAATGAGTGAAAAGCAACGTGCGGAATTTTCCACAGAAAAAGAATGCAACTTTGCTATTTTCCCTAAAGACATCGGACGTTTTCGGGTGAATGTTTTTATGCAGCAAGAAAAAGTTGGCATGGTGTTGCGTACCATCACGACTAAAATACCAAACTTTGACGACTTAGGGTTGCCTCCAATTTTAAAAGAAGTGATGATGACTAAGCGTGGCTTGGTGATTTTAGTGGGCGGTACAGGTTCTGGAAAATCTACCACCCTAGCAGCACTGATTGATTATCGTAATGAGCATAGTTATGGTCATATTATCACGGTAGAAGACCCTGTTGAATATGTTCACGCGAGCAAAAATTGTTTGATTACGCACCGCGAAGTAGGGCGCGATACCAATGGGTGGTTTAATGCACTGAAAAACACGCTACGCCAAGCCCCAGATGTGATTTTAATTGGTGAAATTCGTGATCGAGAAACCATGGAGTTTGCACTCGCTTTTGCAGAAACAGGGCACTTATGTATGGCGACTTTACACGCCAATAGCTCTAACCAAGCACTAGATAGAATTATTAACTTTTTCCCCGAAGAGCGTCATGCGCAACTGCACATGGACTTATCACTCAATATGCGTGCTTTTATTTCACAACGCTTAGTTTCAAAAACAGGTGGTGGTCGTGCGGCAGCGATTGAAGTAATGCTTAACTCGCCCTTGATTCAAGATTTAATTTTAAAAGGGGAAACCAACATGATTAAAGAGGTCATGGCTAAATCCACGGAGCTGGGTATGCAAACCTTTGATCAAGCCTTGTTTAACCTTTGTGAAGAGGGTCGCATTACGCAAGATGATGCGTTACGCAATGCGGACTCAATTAACGAGTTGCGCTTACGCTTTAAGTTGCATGGTAAAAATGCAGGCGTTAAAAAAGAGGTTTCTATTTTAGATAATTTATCATTACATGAAGAAAGAGATGATGATGACGAACTTGATGATGAGGAAAGTGCAACTTAAACGATGGAATTGGCTTTTTTAAGCGTATTGATTGCGCTGGCTTGGTTTTGGATGGATAGTTTGGATAAACGTGAAAAAGCTATTCTGTTGGGGCGCGAACTTGGTGCAAAATTTAATTTGCAGTTGCTAGATGAAACTGTGGCTTGCCATAAGCTTTGGTTGGGGCGCAATCGTCGTGGTCATGTGCAACTTTTGCGTACTTATGTCTTTGATGTGAGTGCTAGCGGCAGTGATCGTTTGTCTTGTCATTTGACGCTACTCGGTGGGCAACTTCAAACTTGGCATATACCACCTTATTTGCAGCCTATTGCTTAATTCTTAGATGTACATTGGTCGCTTTGCACCTTCACCCACTGGTCCACTCCATTTTGGCTCACTCATAACTGCAGTGGCTAGCTATTGTGACGCCAAAGCAAATCATGGTAAGTGGCTGGTACGCATAGAGGACTTAGATCTGCCGCGTACAATTAAAGGCGCGGCTGATACAATTTTGCGTCAGCTTGAAGCTTTTGGTTTGGTTTGGGATGACAAAGTCGTTTATCAAAGCCAACGTCACGCCTACTATGAGCAAGCTTTGCAACAACTACAAACTCAGCACTTAATTTATCCATGCACATGCACGCGTAAAGAAGTTGCTGACGCGAGCGACCAACGTGGAGTCGATGGAATTATTTATCCAAGAACATGCTTAAATCATCCATTAAAATCCAATGCACCTCAAGCGTGGCGTGTTAAAACAGAACAAGAAGTGATTCAATTTAAAGACTTAGTGCAAGGACATATTCAACAAAACATTGGCTTGGAGGTAGGGGATTTTATTTTAAAACGTGCAGATAATTTATTTTCGTATCAACTTGCAGTAGTTGTAGATGATGCTTTGCAAGGTGTTACCCACATTGTCCGTGGTGCTGATTTGCTTGACTCCACACCACGTCAAATGTATTTACAACACGCCTTGCAATATACTGTTCCACATTATGCCCATATCCCAATTGCTACTAACTCAAAAGGTGAGAAACTTAGCAAACAAACACACGCAAAACCAATAGAGGCGCAGTATGCTAATGACTTACTTTACGATGCGCTAAGCTTCTTGCAACAACATCCCCCAGTCGCTTTAAAAATTGCACCTATCAATGAAATTTTGCATTGGGCAACGTGCTATTGGCATCTCAATCAAGTGCGTCATCAGCAAGCGATTTGTTATCAAATGTAAACTATAATTTGCAGATCATTGACGTAGTGATTAAATCTATGGATGATGAACATCCATCCGACCAATCATAAGTTACAGATTTTTATATGGGGTTTTATTGAAGCCCATTAACTTTTACGAGAAGGCACAATGCCTCAAATCACACAAAGTCAGGCGGTTCGTTTTCTTACTCAGGCAACCATGGGTGCAAACCGTAAACTCATTGCCCGCGTACAAGCAGTTGGCTTTTCGGTTTGGCTAAATGAGCAACTATCAGCCCCTGTAAAGGATGGTCACTATGATTGGATGTCTTCTCATAATGACCCGAATACTGGCAAACCATTTAATCATTTTGATTTTAGATTTAACTATAATGGGTTTGATGCATCTGTATGGAGAAAGCTGTTATCTGCCCCTGACGCACTCCGCCAGCGAATAGTATTTGCGCTATCTGAGATTATAGTCGTTTCTCTGGATGGCCTGGATGGTTATTGGCCTCAGTTTCGTGCAGCCGCTTATATTGATTTACTCGAAAAACATGCGTTTGGTAATTATCGTCAATTACTACAAGCAATTTCTACCAATGCAGCCATGGGACAATATCTTACTTTTGTAGGAAATCAGAAGTTTAATCCAGAAACGGACTCTTATCCTGACGAAAACTATGCACGTGAGCTATTACAGTTATTCACCATTGGGTTGTATCAACTGAATATTGATGGCACTCCTAAACTGGTTAATGGTGCTAAGGTTGAAACCTATAAGGGGCGAACGCAGAAAACGGAGAAAATTGTACGCTAAGACTTTTCTGCGTTGCGTAACGGTCTAAATTTACCATCTTCTACTTTGCGATTTTGCCGCCAAACATAATCGCCTGTCAGGTTGATATGCTCCCAGCCCAATGGTGACAGGTACTGTAACAAGACATCATCGAATGCTTTACTACCCGTCTCGCGCATAGCTTGCGTTGCTCGATCTAGATACACTGTATTCCACAATACGATAGCTGCTGTCACCAAGTTCAGACCACTGGCTCGGTAACGTTGCTGTTCGAAACTACGATCGCGAATTTCACCAAGACGATTAAAGAATACTGCTCTGGCTAAAGCGTTGCGCGCTTCACCTTTGTTTAATCCAGCATGGACGCGTCTGCGCAACTCAACACTTTGTAACCAGTCCAGAATAAACAGCGTGCGTTCTATGCGGCCCAGTTCACGTAGAGCTATAGCTAGACCGTTCTGACGTGGATAACTGCCAAGTTTGCGTATCATCAGTGAGGCAGTAACCGTCCCCTGCTTAATTGAAGCGGCCAGCCGTAAAATTTCATCCCAATGTGTACGAATGTGCTTGATATTTAGGGTGCCACCGATCATGGTATCCAGTGCTGGATAATCCTGTTTATTTTTTAGGATATACAGTTTGGTGTCTTTCAGATCACGAATGCGCGGCGCAAACCTAAAACCTAGCAAATGCATCAAACCAAATACATGATCGGTAAAACCTGCCGTGTCAGTATAATGCTCTTCAACTCGCAAATCAGATTCATGATATAGCAATCCATCAAGCACATAGGTTGAATCGCGGACACCTACATTGACCAACTTGGTACTGAACGGTGCATACTGATCAGAAATGTGAGTATAAAATAATCTGCCAGGTTCACTGCCATATTTTGGATTGATGTGACCGCTACTTTCGGCTTTACTGCCTGCACGAAAGCGCTGTCCATCTGACGATGACGTTGTGCCATCACCCCAGTTCGCAGCAAAAGACTGTCCAAACTGCGCATTGACTATATCTGCTAGTCCAGTCGAATATGTTTGTGCCATGCTTGGAGCCATGACAGTTTTGCGTAAGTCGTTCCAGGACTGGATTCAGCCATTTTGGTTAAGCCTAGGTTAATCGCATCGGCAAGTATGGCTGACAGTAATAACGTCTTATCTTTGACAGGCTCACCACCTTTTAAGTGCACGAAATGTCGTGTGAAGCCAGTCCAGTCATCAACATCCATTAATAGCTCAGTAATTTTGACGCGAGGCAATAACATACTAGTCTGGTCAATAAGAAATTGTGCTGCTTCTGGTACAGCGGCATCCAGTGGTGTGATCTTTAATC
>JABFSF010000048.1 GCA_013140755.1 Methylotenera sp.
CCCCTGCCCCCGCAGCGCCCATGACAGGGATTAACAGTGCGCTTAACGATATCGAAAGTGTAGCCCCAATAATATTTGGCATGATTAACCAACGTGTTCGCATATGCACATGAGCAATCAATGAATACACGCCCATCAACACTCTTGCAGCTTCAGCAAGCGCGCCCCATATTAGAAAATTTGCTGCGGACTGAAAGTTTTCTCCTAGTAGAAGCCGGGTCAACTCTGGTGCTAATATCATGATTAAAGCAACAGTTAAGATAAGTGAAGGAATTACCGCGGCAGCATACCTATGCCATGCTTGAGCCTGCTGAGTAGGATTAGCCCCACTCACATCTCGATATAAGCGAGGCTGAAAATATGTAGTTAAAACCGATTCAAAAGCCGCTATTATGCCCGCACTGATCCCATACCCCGCAACAAACAAACCTAATTGTGACAAACCAAGTTGATCATCTATGATATACCGGTATCCCTGCCCCTGCACCCAAGCCAAACCTGCAGCAATAGAAACCGGCCAAGCAAAATTAAAAAGCTCTTTTAAATGCAGTTTGCTGATAGTCGGCAAGGCGTGGGATATTTCTGCAGGATGTAATTTTTTAAATAGAACTTTCGTTCCGATTACCGCGAAGACAGTTTGACCAATCAATAGTCCAAGCAGCCAATATTGAGCAGCCGGCTGCAAATTCTGCACAAATAAAGTGGCAAAGGCAAAGCTTGTGGCCAGGGTAGCAACCGACAACATCACAAAACGTTTACTATCACCAAGCATATTCAGTGATGGAATTGACGTTTGATTAATTGTGTTAAAAAGTAAAGAACCACAAACTAACAGAAGCAACCAGCCTATGGGTATTCCAAAATTCACCACGCCAGCCATATAAAACAATCGCAATACTATTGCGGCAACAAGAGCCACTAGTAACAGATAAGCCACATAGCGAATTAAGTAGTGTTTTGCAACACCGGTTGCCTGCCAAGCATGTAGGCGACGATTGATAAACATGCCTACAGGATTAACAAGAAACAAAGCAAAAAAAGCGATAGTGCTAAGCACCAAAGAAACTCTGCCCATTTCTGCTGGCGATAATAGAGTTGTTGCAACACGCATCATTATGAGCGCAAGCAAAAATTGTGCTGCACGACCAAGAATAATAGTGATCAATTGCTACAAACCAGAGATGTTATTTGCTGTTGCAATACTGCGTTAGCCTCTTGCAAGACTCCGCCCAGAGAGGTTAAGGTAGGTAGATATCCGAAATCTCCTGCTCGTCTATTCAATGAATAATAATGAGGCTTCCCCCCCGTTGCGTTGACAGTAATGTTTTCTTCAGTGATTTCATATCGCAACCCAAACTGTTCTTGCATCACTGCTAATAGATTAAATTTATCAATCGGTGCTTGGCTATAACAATCAACCACAACATTAGCTGCAGGCGCAGATAAAATTGCACATACTAATTGATGAAAGTCTAATGGATGCAAGTAATCTCGCACGATGTAATCAGGAGAAGTTTTAAGCACCGTATTATCTCTAATCGCACGCAATATATCCGTGATTAAAAAACGAGCTTCAATATCCTGCGTATGACTAAAATAATTAAATACGCGAATGTCGACAATATTTAGCTCAGGTTGTGCGCGATGTCTACATTCTGCATGTAGCTTGGCTACGCCATACCACTCGTGAGCCGCCAGATTGTTAATTGGCACCACAGCTGACGTATCACATGTGGCAGGCTCATTGAAATTTGATCCATAAGCTGCACCGCTACTTAAAAACAAATAACGACATGTAGGGTGAGTCTGTAGGTAGCCCAGCACCATCTCATCAAATCGTAAGGTAATGTCAAATATAGCATTACCTATTGCCACTGCCTGTGCTGGATTACCAACACCTACAAAGTTAATGACGGCATCAAAATCTTGCTTACCAAAAACAGTAAAGTCACTAACCAAATAGCGATCTGATAATCCAACGCGCTGTAACCACGTCACCACCTCTTCTGGGCGGCGTGCAAACAAGTGTAGATGTTTATCTTCTTCAGTAGCAAATGAAACAATCAAATCTTTTGCAATTTGGCTGGTTGCTCCTAATATGGCAATCTTCATCATATTGGCGCGGTTACTAACCGTTTAGCTTAGGAAACTGTTCATCTAACTTCGACCCAAAAGCTAAGCGTGGGCGGCACTCGGCTGCACCATCCATCATTATTTCAATAAGTAATGGGCCTTTATGGCTAGTAATCATACCCAATGCTTCATCCATTTCCAGATAGGTAGTCACACGGTGAGCTTCAATGCCGTAAGCCATTGCAATATGGGTAAATGATGGACTGCTGTAACCTTTCTTCGTTGACTGGTCTCGCCCGTTAAAATACATATCCTGAAAGTTTTTAACCATGCCGAGCATCGAATTATTCATCACAATAATGACTATATCTAAGCCCAAACGGCTTAACGTATCTAACTCTTGAATGTTAATTTGCAGGCTACCATCCCCAGTAATCACAACCACTTTATTCTGGGACTGAATCGCCACGCCTAATGCCGTAGGTAAAGCAAAGCCCATTGCACCCATGCCACCGCTATAGTGAACCGCCTGATTGGAAGTTAAGCGCAAGCTTTGTGCTGCCCACATTTGGTGATTACCAACATCACACACATAATCTACTGCGTGATTTTCTAAGGTGTTATTTAGCTTTTTAAAAACATCGCTCGCACTAATTGTCCAATCAGCATATTCATTAAACTGAGATTTCTCACGAAACTCCACAAGTTCAGTCAACCATGTTTTGTCTAGCTTTGGAAAGCTATCTGAGTTCAGCGTAAACTCTCTAAAAAATCTATCTGCAGTAGCACAAATACTCAAATCAGCTTGCACCCGATTATTCAACTGATTAGGGTCAATATCAATCTGCACAACACGCGCATTACGGGCAAAGTCATCTATATCTGCTCCAGTTTGCCGAACATCTAATCGCGCGCCGACAACAATTAATAAATCGCAGTTTTGCACCGCCCAATTGGCCTCACGATTTCCATAGCTACCGATCATATTGAAATAACAATGCCCAGCCGTAACACGCTCATGCCCCATAAGCGTTGAAACGTATGGAATACCAAGGCTATCAGCAACACTTAGCCACGAGTTCATTGCATCAGCCCAGCGTGCGCCACCACCGATACAAATCAATGGTCGCTGCGCTTGTTTGCACAACTCATTTAGTTGTTTTAGATTATTACTATTGGTTTCTAACTGAACATCGATATCTAAAGGCTTATTCAACCATTGCTCCAACATATCTTCAGAAATCTCGGCACGCTGAATATCATTTGGAATATCTAGCAATACAGGACCTTGACGTCCACTTAGTGCCAGTGACAAAGCTGTATGCAATGCAGGCAATAAATCATCAACATAGTCAACTCTCACGGCATATTTAGTCAGCGACTGTGCAACTTCAACAATGTTTAGCTCCTGAAAGCCTTGTTGCCTGATGGCGCGGTCACCTTTGAGTTCACGCGTGTTGACTTGCCCTGTAATAAATAAGCAGGGCACAGAATCGAACCAGCAACTACCAATACCAGTAATCAAGTTTGTAGCGCCTGGGCCACTGGTACCCATTGCAACAGCAACTACTTTACCCTTGGACTGCCTTGCCACGCCTTCTGCTGCAAACGCAGCAGATTGTTCATGATGCATTGAAACGATGTTAAATTGCTCTGACTCTGCAAAGCTATCAAGCAGATGCGTAATCATTCCACCCACAAGCTCAAAACAAGTTTGAACTTGATGGGCAATCAGAAATTTAGCAAGTGCATCTGAAGCTTTCAATCTTGATCCTATCTTACGTACACTTAGAAATTCACACCAAAGAATGCTTCAATTTTATCTGCGATAAAACTCAGCATCTCTTCGCTAAGCCCTGGATACACACCTACCCAAAAACTATTGTTCATCACCAAATCAGTATTGGTGAGGTCGCCACTAATTCTGAAATTACGGCCTAGCATATAAGGTTGTCTGGTCAGATTTCCTGCAAATAACAAGCGAGTGCCGATTTTGTTCTGGTCTAAATAATTGATGATATCTACACGACGAACATCCGCCTCGGGGCGAATTGTCATTAAGAATCCAAACCATGAAGGATCGCTATTAGGCGTAGCTTCAGGCAGAATCAAAAACTCTTCACATGAAGCAAGGCGGTTTCTTAAATAGACAAAATTATCTTTACGAGCTTGCACAAAGCTATCGAGCTTATCCATCTGCGCTAGTCCACACGCGGCTTGCATATCTGTAATTTTTAAATTGTAGCCTAGGTGAGAATAGGTATATTTGTGGTCATATCCTTCTGGCAAATTACCCAACTTCCAGCAGAAGCGCTTACCGCAAGTATTGTCTTTTCCTGGAGGGCAATAGCAATCGCGACCCCAATCACGGAAAGACTCAGCAATTTGTTTTAGCTCATGATTATTGGTAAATACCGCGCCACCTTCACCCATCGTAATGTGATGTGCAGGGTAAAAACTAAGTGTACCGATATCACCGAAAGTACCCGTCAACTGGCCGTTATACCTAGAGCCCAAGGCGTCGCAGTTATCTTCAATGAGCCACAGACCATGCTTGCGACATATTTCCATGACGACTTTGATATTAAATGGATTACCTAAAGAGTGTGCCAGCATTATAGCTTTCGTCTTAGGGCTGATGGCAGCTTCAATCTTGTTCGCATCAATATTATGTGAAGCTAGATCGATATCCACAAACACCGGCACGGCGCCGAACTGTAAAATTGGATTCACGGTTGTTGGAAAGCCCGCAGCAACACCAATGACTTCGTCTCCTGGTTTAATTGCACGCTCACCTAATCTTGGTGAGGTCAGTGCTGTAAACGCTAACAGATTTGCCGATGAGCCTGAGTTTGTTGTTAGTAGAAATTTAACACCAAGATAGTCTGCCAAACGCTTTTCAAACGCATCATTAAAGCGCCCCGTCGTTAGCCAACCATCTAAGGATGCTTCAACCATACTTTTAAGCTCTGCCGCATCCAGCACCTTGCCAGAAGGCGGAATAACCGTTGTGCTTGGCACGAATGGTTTATGTCGATATTTAAGTGCAGCAAGGTTGGGAATATCCAACGTCACCAGTTTACGTAATACACGTTCATAGCCTTTATCACTTAATTGAGTAACAGGTTTCTCAATACGGCTAATATGGAGGTTAAAAGTTTTGTCCACACGTACGTGACTTTGATGTTTGAGCGCCTCAACTGCAAAATCTTCTGTCTCTAGTGCAAAGCCTTGGGTCTCCTCAACTGGCGTTTTAGTTATAAAAGCGATGCGCACATCGTCATTTTCATCTTTGCCAGATAATGCTAGTACAGGTCTTTTCTTTTTATTACTTAAGTCGCTAAATGGAAAGTGAGCACTGTAAATTGTGCCAGGGGTAATTTCAAAGGTCATTCCAGCAATCCTCTTCTACACTGTTAAGAATGTTTCTGGCAAAGCCACTTTCGTCCATCAATTGTGCCATCGCCAAACTTTCCTGTTTATCAGCAAGGCTTGAGTGTGACCTAGGGATAACGATGACATCAACTTCATTGCCCATCTCTAACGGTAGAACGAGGTGAATAGTGTGGCTTGCATCAGCCGTTAAATGTTTACGCAATATGGCACTCATATCCGAGTTCCTTTCAAATAAAGTTCAATTTGTTGTAGTGTTACTTCTTTCATATTTTTACCGGACTGATATTTTTTTTGCCAATCAGTAATTTTACTTAACGCCTCTTCTAAACTCCACTTTGGCGCCCAGTTCAAACGTGCTTTCGCCTTGGAACAATCTAGTTTTAAATAATGCGCCTCATGCGGATGCTCGCTGCCATCCAGCTCCCATTTTGCGCCATCGCCCCAGTCCTTGGTCAGCCGTTCCACAATCCATTGCACGGGCTTGGTATCATCATCGTTCGGCCCAAAGTTCCAGCCTTCAGCGAAGCCCGCACCCTCTTCGTAGAGCTTTTGTGCCAACAACAAATAACCAGAGAGTGGCTCTAACACATGCTGCCATGGGCGAATACTATCAGGGTTACGAATGCTGACTGGCTGACCTTGTGTAATAGCTCGCATCATATCGGGGATTAGTCGATCTTCTGCCCAGTCGCCGCCACCAATGACATTGCCCGCACGACCAGAAGCAATAGCCACACCATGAGCTTGATATTTTTCCGGATGAAAATATGAGTTGCGATAAGCCGCGGTAACCAGCTCAGCACAGCCTTTGCTACTGCTGTAAGGATCAAAACCACCCAAAGCTTCATTCTCGCGGTAGCCCCACGCCCATTCGCGATTCTCATAACACTTATCACTCGTTACATTCACCACAGCTTTTACGCTACTGGTACCGCGCACGGCTTCAAGAATATTCACCGTACCCATTACATTGGTGGAGTAAGTCTCAACTGGCTCAACATATGAGTAACGTACCAAAGCCTGAGCCGCCATATGAATAACAATTTCAGGCTTGTACTCAGCAAAGACCGTTCGCAAATGTGCTAAATCACGGATATCACCGATAATGCTAGTCATCCCCTGCTCAACTTTAGCCACATCAAATAAACTAGGAGTGGTCGGAGGCGCAAGCGCATAACCAATCATATTGGCTCCCATTGATTGCAACCAAAGTGATAACCAGCTACCTTTAAAGCCAGTATGCCCGGTTAACAAAACACGCTTACCTTGCCAAAATGCTGGATTCATGACCACTTCTTCCATGGTGCCTCACCTGACTGCCACAACTCTTCAAGATATGTTTTATCGCGTAGTGTATCCATTGGTTGCCAGAAGCCATGATGTTGGTATGCTGCCAAATCTCCTTCTCTGGCCAAACGTTCTAAAGGCTCGCGCTCCCATGTTGTTTTATCATTTGCAATATAGTCGATCACTTTCGGCGACAACACAAAAAAACCACCATTAATCATCGCGCCATCGCCTTTAGGTTTTTCCATAAAACTGCCGACCTTGTTTCCATTAATATCCAAAGCACCAAAACGGCCAGGTGGAATTGTTGCAGTTAATGTGGCTTTAACGTTTTGTGCCTTATGAAATGCAATCAATTCAGTGATATTAACGTCACTTACTCCATCGCCATAAGTAAAACAAAAAGCCTCTTCATCTTTAACATAATCTGCAACCCGTTTTAAACGCCCACCTGTCATGGTCTCTTCACCAGTATCCACTAGGGTTACTTTCCAGGGCTCAGCATAACGCTGATGAACCTCCATCTTGTTATTGACCATATCAAACGTTACATCGGACATATGTAAAAAATAATTGGCAAAATACTCTTTAATAACATAGCCCTTGTAACCACAGCAAATCACAAAATCATTCACACCATGGGTAGAATAAAGTTTCATGATATGCCACAAAATCGGCTTGCCACCAATCTCCACCATAGGCTTAGGACGTGTATATGTGGCTTTAACGTTTTGTGCCTTATGAAAT
>JABFSF010000012.1 GCA_013140755.1 Methylotenera sp.
TCGTTTAACTGGTGGGCAAGGTGATGATGTTTACTACATTGATCATAAAAATGATTTAGTGATAGAAGCCACAAATCAAGGGGTAGATTTAATTCGTACGACCATTTCTTATAACTTAACGCTTAATCCAAATGTTGAAAATTTAATATTATTAGGTAAATCTAATTTAAATGCGACTGGCAATAGCTTAGATAATGAATTAACAGGAAACACAAGTAAAAATACCCTCAATGGAGGCATAGGTAAATCAACAAGTTCAGACACGATGGTTGGCGGTGGAGGCAATGATGTTTATATTGTGAATCATAAGAGAGACGTGATTGTAGAGTTAAACAAGGAGGGGATAGATCTTGTACTTTCAAGAGCGAACTACACACTTAGTGATAATGTTGAAAACATTACCCTGACAGATGGATCTAAAAATGGCGGTTATGCTAATACTAGTGCTACTGGTAACAGTTTAAACAACATCATAAAAGGAAATGCAGGCAATAACACTTTAAATGGTGCTGCGGGTGCTGACAAAATGATAGGTGGCAAAGGTGATGACACTTACTATGTTGATTATGTCCGTGATATTGTCTTTGAAAGAGTGAGTGAAGGCAAAGATGAAGTTCATAGCACCATAAATTATGCATTAGGAGCCAATATAGAGGAACTCTTTTTAATAGGCGAAGCGATTAAAGGCACGGGCAATCATCTCAACAATTTTATCTCTGGTAATCATCTCAATAATATTTTATCTGGAGGTGCTGGTAATGATGAAATATTGGGTGGTTTAGAGCAAGATACGCTAACTGGAGGAAGTGGTGCAGATACCTTTGTATTCAGAGCTACAGAAGAATCTTTGTTTGGATATACTGCTGACTTAATAACTGACTTTAAAGTTAAAGAGTTAGATCGTATAGACCTAACTTATATTGATGCAAACACACTATTAAGCGGTAATAATGCATTCAATTTTATTGGCAATGCGCTGTTTTCTGGTGTTGCTGGCGAGTTGCGTTTTGATGTCCAAACACATTCAGTTTTAGGGGATACCAATGGCGATGGGATTGCTGAGTTGCAAATTCAGTTAGCAGGGGTCACAAGCCTGCAAAGTGTCAATATCTTTTTGTAAACCAAGTTGAAATATCATTAACACTGGTTAAGCGTGATTAAAAAAAGCTTCCACCTCTACCAACTCGCGTGTGCGCTTAAAGGGCGGTAAGCTTTGCCAAATACGCTTGCCGTACGATTTTGTAATTAAGCGCGGGTCGCAAATCATCAGTACGCCTCTGTCATTTTCATCGCGAATCAGCCTGCCTGCACCTTGCTTTAGCGTAATGACGGAGTATGGTAACTGATATTCCATAAAAGCATTTTTACCTTCAGCGTTCATTTTATCTACGCGTGCGGATAATACTGGGTCGTCAGGCGGGGCAAAAGGGAGCTTATCAATAATCACAACGCTTAATGCCTCGCCGCGCACATCTACGCCCTCCCAAAAGCTTTGCGAGCCTACCAATACGGCGTTACCTAGTTTGCGAAAGCGTTCTAATAGCTCGGTGCGCGAGCTATCGCCTTGTAATAATAGTGGGCTCTCTATGCCGTTTGCTGAAAAAGCTTCTTTGAGTAAAGCATGAATTTCACGCATGGCACGCAAGCTGGTGGAGAGTACAAAAGCGCGTCCACCACTGGCTTGTAGCACAGGGAGCGCGGCGGCTACCACGCTTGAAGTGTAGTTTGGACTGTTGGGGTCTGGCATTTCGGGAGGCACGTAAAATAGGGCTTGTGCTTGGTAGTCAAATGGGCTTTGCCATGCAGCGGTTGTGGCGGCATTAAGCCCCATTTGCGCGATATAGTGGCTGAAGTCATTTTTAACCGCTAATGTAGCTGAGGTAAATATCCAAGCGCGTGGTTGGGCGTTGAGTTGTTTGCCAAAACTTTCAGCCACGCTAAGTGGTGTAGCGTGGAGTTGCACGCTATGCGTAAATACCTCAACCCAGCGCACTAAATTGGTATTTTGCGCTTTAAACCAGCTGGTTAATTGCGCACCAAGGGCTTCGCCGCGTTGCCAGCATTTTTCTAGTAGTGGGTCACGTGCGGCTTGTGTTTCTAGCACCGCAGTCATCTCCGTGAGTTTGCTTTGCATCAAGTTAAACGCCGCATCAAAACCTTTTAAAGCTAAGGCTTTTTGCACAGGCATTCTTGAGCCTTCATAGGCAAATACCAATCTAAAGTCTTTACAAGCTTTTTCAAGCAAGGGGATAGACTCACCGAGTGCCACACAGTCTTTGGCTAAGCTTAAATGTGCGTTGGTACAGTCGCGTGCGAGCTCTATGATTTGGCTGGTAGAAACATCCTCTCCAAAAAACAAACCTGCAACTTCAGGCAATTGATGCGCTTCATCAAAAATTACTGTATTTGCACTGGGTAAAAGTTCAGCTACACCTTCATCGCGCAACATGACATCGGCAAAAAATAAATGATGATTGACCACTACCACATCGGCCGCTAACGCTTGTTTGCGCGCTTCCATGACAAAACATTCTTTATAAAAATTACAATCACCCCCTAGGCAATTATCACGGGTGGAGGTGACGTTTTGCCAAATAGTGGCATTTTCTGGCACGGTGTTGAGTTCACTTTTATCACCAGTTTTGCTGTTCTCGGTAAAGCTTTTGATAAGATGTACATACTTTGCATCCTCGCGTGAGGTAAAGCGACCCTCGTTTGCGGCGCGCTCTAGGTGATAATGGCATACATAGTTGGATCGCCCTTTGAGCATGGCAACGGTGACGGGCACTTTGAGTGCATCGCGCACATTGGGTAAATCACGGCTAAATAACTGGTCTTGTAAATTTTTAGTCCCAGTGGAAATGATTACTTTGCCGCCTGTGAGTAAAGCGGGAACTAAATAAGCAAAGGTTTTGCCAGTACCAGTGCCTGCTTCAGCAACAAGTTGTGTATTATTTTCAATCGCATCTGCAATTGCCAAAGCCATTTCTAGCTGCTGAGAACGTGCATGGTAGCCTTCAATATGCGTAGCTAAAATACCGTTAGCCTCAAAAACTTGCTTGATTTTATTTGTGATCATAAGAGCGGTGATTATCCCATGAGATGTCGTGAGTGGTAGCGGTTAGTCTTTGAAAAAACACAAAAATCACGAAAACGAGGCAAAGAAATGCCAATGTTGATGAGGGGTGGACATTTATCATTTTGCGATTGGGGCTTAATTTCATATAATCAATCTGATGAACTCAATGAACACGAAACTTTTACTTTGCATGTTGCTTGCTTTAACCAGTGCCTCATGCGCCGCCGCACCTTCTGCGCCAGAGGCAAGCACGATGCGATTTGCAACCGCTTTGTCAGAAGAGGCGAGTGTGGAAGCTGATGTTAGCTGGTCATCTCGCGCACAAGAAGTCTTAGTGAATGCTTTAAGTTTGACAGGTATTCGTTACAAATATGGTGGGAAATCACCCGAAACAGGTTTTGATTGTAGTGGTTTTGTGCGCTACGTGTATCAGCAAGCGGCTAACTTAAGTTTGCCACACAGCGCACGTGCGATTAGTCAGCTGGGGAAAACAATCCCCAAGCATGAACTTAAACCTGGAGATTTAGTGTTTTTTAACACCTTAAAATCGGCTTTTTCACATGTGGGCATTTATCTTGGCAACAATCGCTTTATTCACTCGCCCAGTAGTGGTGGTGGGGTGCGGGTAGAAGATATGCAAAGTAGCTACTGGCAACAACGTTTTAATGGTGCGCAACGTTTAGATGGCTTGCAAGAAGATGCTAAAAAAACACCTTAGGTGTTTTCTGTGGCTTGCGTGGCTTTTAAAGGTTAATCAATCTCTTTCAGTCTATCGCTGTGCCCTAAATCTCGGCTTGGATCAATCAAGTCGCGGATTAGTTGTTTAACTTCCTTAGCTTCAGGAAATCGTCCTTCAGCCTTGCGCGAGTAAATAATTTGTCCGTTGAGCATAATATCAAAAGTGCCACCCGTAGCGGGGGTAAGTGCCACGCTGGTTAAATCTTGCTCAAACGTGGTAAGCAACTCTTGCGCCAACCATGCAGCGCGTAAAAGCCATCGGCATTGGGTGCAGTAGCTGATTTCTACAATTTGTTTGTGCATTATTTATGTGCCCTTTTATGCTTGCTGTTATACTTTAGCCAAGTAATTCGCGTAGAATTTGCGTTTGTAATGCAACTATTTTACGTAAGTTTGTCATATTGTTATTAAGCGTTTCTAGGAAATTATCCATGCAATTTAAAAATAAACACCGTGGGGCTAGTCAAATCAGCTTGTTGCTGATTGGATTATTAACAGGTTTTATGTTGAGTTTAACTTACTCAGCTGTGGCTGATAAAGTAACTGCGCCGCAGTTACCGATTGATGATTTACGTAGTTTTGCAGAAGTGTTTGGCAAAGTAAAAAGTGATTATGTAGAACCCGTAGAGGATAAAAAGTTACTCTCCGAAGCCATTAACGGAATGCTGACAGGCTTGGACCCGCATTCAAGTTATTTGGACCCTGAGGCTTTTAAAGATATGCAAGTGGCCACACAAGGCGAATTTGGCGGCTTGGGTCTTGAAGTCGGCATGGAAGATGGGTTGGTGAAAGTGGTGTCCCCCATTGAAGATTCGCCCGCTTACACCGCAGGTTTGAAAAGCGGTGATTTAATTCTCAAGCTAGACGATACCCCAGTAAAAGGCATGACACTGAACGATGCAGTTAAACGTATGCGTGGCAAGCCAGACACCAAAATTGAATTAACCGTTGTGCGCAAAACTGAAAACAAACCTTTAAAGTTTTCACTCACTCGCGCTATTATTAAGAACAAAAGCGTTAAATATAAGATGCCTGAAGCTGGCTACGCTTATGTGCGTGTGACACAGTTTCAAGAGCGCACAGGCGAAGACCTTGCCAAAGCTATTAAAACCTTACATAACGAGAACAAAGGCGCATTTAAAGGTTTTATATTAGATTTGCGCAATGATCCAGGAGGCTTGCTCAATGGTGCGGTTGGCGTATCAGCCGCATTTTTACCTAAAGGGGAGCTGGTAGTTTATACCGAAGGTCGTGCACCTGACTCAAAAATGCAACTTACAGCAGTGCCTGAAAACTATGTGCGCGGTGGGGTAGCCAATGATTATATTAAAGATTTACCCGCAGATATTAAAACCGTACCTATGGTGGTGTTGGTTAATTCAGGTTCCGCTTCAGCCTCTGAGATTGTGGCGGGCGCATTGCAAGACCACAAACGTGCAAAAGTGTTGGGAATCCCAACCTTTGGTAAAGGTTCAGTGCAAACCATTATGCCAATGAATAATGGTGCGGCAATTAAGTTGACAACAGCACGCTACTTCACCCCCAAAGGTCGCTCTATTCAAGCCAAAGGAATAGTGCCAGATTACATTGTTGGTGATGGTTCAGACCCTTCAGAAAGTATTCATGAGGCAGATTTAACGCGCCATTTGTCTAATCCTAAAGAAGTGTCAGCTGTGACACCAGAGAAAGCTGATGCTACCAAGTCGGCTAAAGATGCGACCAAAGCCGAAGCAGCTAAAAGCAAGTTAAATGAGAAGAAATACGCTGAGCCTACTGCGCCCATTGAGCCTGCAAGTAAAGACGACATTCAATTTATGCAGGCAATGAATTTACTCAAAGGTTTGCCTGTTGTGCAATCTGAGTTGCCAAAAGTAGAATCAGAGAAAGTGAATTAGTCTCTTAATGAGTAAAAAACCGCCTTGAAAAAGGCGGTTTTTTTATGCCTAAATACGCTAAAATAAACCCATTAAATCATGTAGAAAGATAATCATGCCAGTTAAACTTACTGCCCCGCAAGCCGCTTCTTTATTGTCCGTAAAAGGAGTGAGCCTAGGTTTTGCACAGGCACATGTGCGTAAGCCAAATCGTAAAGATGTTTTAGTCATCACTTTGGCTGAAAATAGCCGTGTGGTGGGCGTGTTTACTAAAAACCGTTTTTGTGCCGCGCCTGTACTGTTATGTAAAGACTTTTTAGCGCAGCAGCAGGGTATCCGTGCGCTTTTGGTGAACACTGGCTGTGCAAATGCTGGTACGGGTGAAGATGGCTTGAAGAGAGCGCAACTCAGCTGTGAAGCATTAGCACAATTACTAAATTTACAATCTAATCAAGTGTTACCATTTTCTACGGGCGTGATATTAGAGCCATTGCCTGTAGATAAAGTTATTGCAGGTTTACCTGTTGCTATTGCTAACTTGCAAGAGGACAATTGGCTCAACGCGGCCGAGGCGATTATGACCACCGATATTGTGGCAAAAGGCACCTCGCGACAAATTGAGTTAAGCGGTAAAAAGGTGACGATTACAGGCATTAGCAAAGGCTCTGGAATGATTCACCCGAATATGGCGACCATGTTAGGCTATATTGCAACGGATGCAGCGGTAAGCCAAGCAGCACTTGAAAGTATTATTCAATATGCCGTGAATAAATCATTCAACTGTATTACGGTAGATGGCGATACTTCAACCAATGATAGTTTGATTTTAATGGCGACCAATCAAGCCGCTAATACCGAAATTACAGAAAATAGCGCAGATTTTGTATTATTACGCGATGCTTTAACCGAAGTTGCAATTGAGTTAGCGCAAGCCATTGTGCGCGATGGCGAAGGTGCCACAAAGTTTATGACGGTGACTGTTGAAGGTGGGAAGAGTAGTGAAGAATGTCGCCAAATTGCCTATGCAATTGCACATTCGCCATTGATAAAAACGGCATTCTTTGCTTCAGATCCTAACCTAGGCCGCATTCTGGCTGCAATTGGGTATGCGGGTATTGAAGATTTGGATGTAAACACATTGCAACTTTATTTGGGCGATGTGCTGGTGGCTGAAAAAGGTGGTCGAGCAGCCAGTTATCGTGAGGATCAGGGCACGGCGATTATGAAGGAGTTGGATATTTTAGTGCGCGTGGTGTTAAATCGCGGTGATGCAAAGGTCACAATTTGGACGTGTGATTTCTCTTATGACTACGTCAAAATCAATGCGGACTATCGTTCGTAAATTTATTTGAGTATGATAAATTGAGCTTATCGACAGATGAATCAAGTAAAGGTGCAGTGACTAATGCAGCGGTAGGCGTTATTGCGCGTGGCAACGGCTTGGTTTTGTTAGCAGAGCGTCCAGCAGGTAAAGCTTGGGCTGGCTATTGGGAGTTTCCTGGTGGCAAAGTTGAAGCCAATGAAACGCCGGAACAAGCTTTAAAGCGAGAGCTGCATGAAGAATTAGGTATCACTGTGACGCAATGTTACCCTTGGATTACGCGCATTTTTGATTATGAAGCCAAATACGATGGTAAAGGTAAATTAGAAAGCCCAGCAAAAACGGTAAAGCTATATTTTTTTATGGTCACAGCTTGGGAAGGCGAGCTCTTTGGATTAGAAAAGCAAACCATTAGTTGGCAAAACCCTGAAAAACTGACGGTTTCTCCAATGCTGCCAGCGAATGAGTCTGTGTTAAATGCGCTCAGTTTACCTCCTCTGTATGCGATTACTAATCTTAATGAGTTGGGTGAGGCGCATTTTTTTGAGCATCTAAAGTATGCGCTGGTCCAGGGTTTAATGATGGTGCAAGTGCGCGAAAAGCAATTGGAAGGTGAAGAGCTAGAATTTTTTACTGAGCAGTTGATGGAAATCTCTGCACCATTCGAAACCAAAGTATTATTGAATGAAAATATTGCATTAGCCTTTAAATTAGGGGCTAAAGGGGTGCACTTAACTGCTGCACAGTTAATGCAAATGCAGCATAAACCTGATGGCCTAATATGTGGGGCTTCGTGCCATAATACTGAGGAGTTAGCCCATGCTGAAATGCTAGGCTTAGATTATGTGACGCTTTCGCCTGTGCAAACCACACTGAGTCATGCTGAAGTTGAGCCATTAGGGTGGACGAAGTTTGGTGCCTTAATTACAGATTATGCACTCCCAGTGTATGCTTTGGGCGGCCTAGATGCCAGTGATTTACATACAGCGAGATTATATGGCGCACACGGTGTGGCAATGTTACGTGGTGCTTGGATTGCCTAAACTACTTGACCGTTGCGATAGTTTTTTGCTCAGAAACTGCTCCGTTTTTATCTTCAAACTTTAATGTAAAGTGAATTTTTTCACCTTTGATTAACGGTTTCTCCAAATCAAATAACATGAGATGAAAGCCTCCAGGGGCTAGCTGAGTAGGTTTGTTGGCTTTAATTGCAAGCGAATCTAACATGCGCATTTTCATAATGCCGTTTTGCATTGCCATATTGTGAATTTCAACGTTATCAGTCACATCGCTAGTCACGCAAAATAAACTGAGGTCTTGTTGGCTAGTTAATGTCATATAGGCAGCACCTACAGACTGCCCTTTGTTGGTTGCACGTACCCATGCATTTTCAATTAAAACTTTGGGTGGTGAAGTCTCAGATCGTGATTTGATGGCGGGCGTTTCGGCATATATAGCACTTGTGGCAGTGATTAAATTTAAGAGTAACGCGACTGATAACAGTGGTTTTAACAGTTTTATCTTCATGATGGGTTCAGTTTAAATTATTGAATTAGGTCATCTGATAATAGTTCAGATGGCGTGTTGACAGGAATGGCAAACCGCTCGCTCGCCCATGCACCCAAGTCCATCAGTGTGCAGCGCTCACTGCAAAAAGGGCGAAAGTGATTGTTGGCTGAAAACTCAGTGAGTGTTTTACAAGTTGGGCAAGCCACTAGACGTGTTTTAGTGTGATTCATGTGGAATTTGTATTTAAAAATTACATAAAGTGAGCGTGAAATTTACAGTTTCATCATGTTTTTGTGGTTTTTGAGTACAGTCAAGCGTATTAAAGCGGATGTTAATTGCATATTTATTAGCACTGACTTCAGGAAAGCAACTGAGTTTTTTATCAAGTTCAATTTTAAGCATTTGCGCTGGCTTTGTGCCAAATAGCATTTGTTGATAGACACCATTCACCGCTACTAACTCAGTACTGGCACCACTGCCGCGTAGAATGCGTAACAGCAAAACCACAGCTTTTTGTAGCGGAATGAGAGGTGCTAGCCACGTTTGTAAATCTTGTTTGCGCCTTGCTTCGCCTAGCCCTAGCCAATAATGATAAGACGGCACATCAAACTCACATATTCCACCTAGAATGCCAGCGCGTTGTTTGATGCTCATTAGCCATTCATTGGTTCTGAGTATTTGCCCTAGTTTGGAGGGGTCGCTACGTAGTGCTTCGGCCGCGCTTTCAATGCTAGCTAATGTAGAGGAAAGAATATCAGTTGCAATTACTGGGTTGCCAATCAACAAACGCAAGGTTGTTTTTTGGCGATCTAACTCTTGCAATATATCCAGCTTAAAATCTGCACGGTCTATGACATCTAAAATTTGCAGTAAAGTAAGCAGTGCAACATGATGCTGCTGTTCATGGCTTGCTTCAATGTGGTAAAACACTTTGGCAAATAAATCCTCCACGCGCAACAAAGTGCGTATCCGCTCATTCAAAGGATAGTCGTAGCTTGCCATTAGGAAGGGGCATCAATCATTAAGTTTTCGCACTTCAACCTTGGAACTGTGACGTTTAAAAAGGCAAATGTAAATGTTGTCGTAATTTGAACCGAATTATCAAATTTATTCGCTAACTATGCAAGTTTTAATGAGTTTTTTGTGAAATTTACTGATTTTTTCTGCAAGCTCTTCAACTGTACCATCGTTTTGAATAACTTCATTGGCAAGTTGAAGGCGCGTTTCTCTTGAAACTTGTGTTTGCATAATGCGTTTGATTTCAGTTTCTGTAAGGTGGCTACGTGCCATGGTGCGCTTAATTTGTGTTGTTTCATCACAATCAATCACCAAGGTAGTATGTAACATTGATTGGTAACGATTGCCTTCAAACAGTAGTGGAATCACTAAAATTTGATAACTCGGATTTAATTGTGTTTGGTTAAGCGTAAGTTGTGCTTTTGCATATGCATAGATAGCGGGGTGCAGTAAGCTTTCTAGTTTAATGCGTTCAGCGGGATGCTCGAATACATGTGCGCGTAATGCGGCGCGATTAAGTGAAGCATCACCATTTAAAAACTGTTGACTAAAGGTGTGTGTAATTTCAGCTAATAGTGGCTCACCCACGCGGGTGAGTGTGTGTGCAATAGCATCCGTATCCACAACGGGGACACCAAGTTTAGCAAACTCTTTTGCTGCTTCGCTTTTGCCAGAGCCTATGCCACCTGTAAGCCCAATAATGCGCATTATGGTAAGTAGAGTGTGGAGAGTTCTTGCCCAAAAAATAATGCAGCAATCCCACCGATGGCTAAAAATGGACCAAATGGCATGGGTACTTCTTTGCCGCGTTTGGTGATGACGATTAAAGCAATGCCAATGACCGCCCCTAGTGTTGAAGACAATAAAATGACGGCGGGTAGTAGTTTCCAGCCAAACCACGCACCAATTGCGGCTAGTAGCTTAAAGTCACCGTAGCCCATGCCTTCTTTGCCACGAATCAGTTTAAATATCCAGAAAATAGACCATAAAATCAAATACCCCACCATAGCACCGATGACGGCTGATTTTAAATCAGTAAAACCATGATTAAGGTTACAAGCCAAGCCCAGCCATAATAAGGGGAGTGTGATGTCATCTGGCAATAGCTGGGTATCAAAATCGATCATGGTGAGTGTAATCAAAGCAAAGGTGAACGCCCATGCAAATAAAGTGGTGTTGCTGTAACCAAACTTCCAACTGATCAACCCAATGAGTGCACCAGTTAAAGCCTCAATCAGTGGATAACGCAGGCTAATAGGGGTTTTGCAGTGGCTACACCGACCCTTTAAAAGCAAGTAGCTGATAATGGGGATGTTTTCTAATGCGGTGATTTGATGACCACAGTTTGGGCAAGCTGAGCGTGGTTTACTTAAAGAGAATTGTGTTTGAGTGGGTATCTCTTGCCCTTGCAATTCAAGGCAGTTGTTGTACCATGATTGCTCCATCATTTTAGGTAAACGGTAAATGACCACATTGAGAAAACTGCCCACCATTAAGCCAAAAATGACAGAAATTGTGATAAAAAGCCCCGTGTTTTGTTGTAATGTGGCTGAAAAATCAAAAAATGCTTGCACAACAGGCTCCTAAAATACGTAATAACATCAATGGGCTGACATACGCAGAATAAAGCGCATCATCGCATTGTTGGTATAGATAAGCAAGCGTGCGAATTAAATGTTAAGCAATCAACTCTATACTTTGTTTTAGTGGCGTAACTATATTTACATAGTAGTCATGTTACAATAATTTACAAATTCATTTTAAGGTGAAAAATCATGGGCGTTGAGTTATATAACGATGGAAAACATGTGTGTATTGCTTTTTATGATTTAGTAGATGATGAGCAGTCGCATACTGTGCAATCCAACCAATTTATTATTGTAGATAATGGGCGTGGGGCAATCGTTGACCCTGGTGGAAATCTCACTTATAACGGTTTGCGCATGGGGATGCAAAAATTTTGCTTCACAGATAATGTCGATTTACTTTTAGCCTCTCATGCAGACCCAGACATTATTGCTTCACTCAATAAATGGTTGATTGGTAGTAAAGCTAAAGTGATGATTTCGCAAATATGGTCACGCTTCGTCCCCCATTTTACTAATGGACGCGATTTAGAAGACCGTATTATTGGTATTCCTGATGCGGGCGCAGTGATTCCTTTGGGAAATAGTAACATCAAGGCGATTCCCGCACACTTTTTGCACTCAGAGGGTAATTTTCAGTTTTATGACCCTGTGAGCAAAATTTTATTTTCTGGAGATATGGGAGCATCGCTGGTTGATAACGCATTGGCGGCTCGTCCAGTAGAGGACTTTAAAGCGCACTTGCCTTCAATGGAAGGTTTTCATAGACGGTATATGGTGTCAAATAAAGTGTGCAGGCTGTGGGTCAATATGGTGCGTAGCATGGATGTTGAAAGTATCGTACCTCAACATGGACGTGCGTTTAAAGGTCGCGCCATGGTTAATCAATTCTTAGACTGGATTGAGAAACTTGAGTGTGGCGTGGACATCATGACGCAAGATAATTACCGAGTGCCAAATAGTTAGCTCATAATTAAGCGGTGCGCTAATAAGCGTTGGCACACCAAGTTTTCTTTGCTACTCTCGTTTATTTATCGTGGTGTGTTGCCTCGTACTGCTCGTACGCATTCACAATTTTTTGCACTAACGGATGACGCACGACATCGCCTGATAAAAAGTGTGTCATCGCAATACCTTTAATGTCTTTTAACACTTTTTGCGCTTCTACCAAACCGCTTTTTTGATGTTTTTGTAAATCAATTTGTGTTACATCCCCTGTAATGACCGCTTTAGTACCAAAACCGATGCGGGTTAAAAACATTTTCATTTGTTCAGGCGTAGTATTTTGCGCTTCGTCCAAAATAATAAAACTTTGATTCAGTGTTCTACCGCGCATATAGGCCAGCGGCGCGACTTCAATTGCCCCGCGCTCAAACATTTTATTCACGGTGTCGTAGCCTGCTAAGTCATATAAAGCGTCATATAAAGGGCGTAAGTACGGGTCAACCTTTTGGTTTAAATCTCCAGGTAAAAAGCCTAAACGCTCACCTGCCTCGACTGCGGGGCGCACCAATACAATGCGTTTAATGCGGTCACGTGACATCGCATCCACCGCGCTCGCAACGGCTAAATAGGTTTTCCCTGTTCCCGCAGGACCAATGCCGAATGTAATGTCGTGGTCTTGAATCTGCTGTAAATACGCCACTTGGCGTGGTGTTCGTCCATGCAGCTCACTACGACGCGTCATCAACACTGGTGCGTTAGATGGCATTACATCTTCAGCTTTTAATTTATCCAACTCTACCAAGCCAAGTTGAATTTCTTCAAGGTCAATTGGCGATTTAGCGCGAAGATAAAAGTTCTCAAGCAACTGTGCCGCAAGCCTCGTATTATTTAGCTCTCCACTAAGATTGAAAGTATTGCCACGGCGATTGATTGTTACCTCAAGCGCGATTTCAATTTGCTTAATGTTCTCATCTAACGCACCACAAAGGTTAGCAAGGCGGGCGTTGTCTTCTGGGGTGAGGGTGATTTCCATATACATAAAACCTTAAATAATTTCACCGATTAAACGTCTTGGGTTGGAAACATCCGTAATCCTCACCTGTACAAATTGATGGATTAAGCGATTGTCGCCTGCAATGTCCACCACGCGGTTGTTATCGGTTTTACCTGCCAGTAGGTTTTCATCTTTCCATGAAGCACCTTCAATGAGTACGCGTTGAGCGGTGCCTAACATGGCTTCTGAAATAGCTTTGGCATTGGCTTCATTAATGGCTTGTAGCTTGGCTAAGCGAGCGAGTTTTACGTCCTCTGGTGTGTCGTCTGGCAAAAATGCAGCAGGCGTGCCAGGGCGTGGGCTGTATAAAAAACTGAAGCTGGCATCAAAGCCTACATCTTGCATCAGTTTCACCGTAGCTTCAAAGTCGGACTCACTTTCATTGGGAAATCCTACAATAAAGTCTGAAGTAAAAGTCAAATTAGGGTTCGCTACACGTAATTTGCGGATGATGGATTTGAATTGCAGTGCAGTGTAATTGCGTTTCATTGCCATCAAAATGCGGTCGCTACCCGCCTGCACAGGTAAGTGCAGCTGTGCGGCAAGTTTAGGCACATTAGCAAAGCAATCAATCAGACGCTGATTCATTTCATTGGGGTGGCTAGTGGTAAAGCGAATGCGCTCAATTTGCGGGATTTCGGCGATGGTTTCAATTAGCATCGCTAAATCGGCCTCCACGCCTTCATATTCAGCGCGGTAAGCGTTGACATTTTGCCCAAGTAAAGTGATTTCTTTTACACCTTGCTCAGCAAGTTGTATGGCTTCTACCAACACATCAGCAAATGGGCGTGAGACTTCTTCACCACGCGTAAATGGCACTACGCAAAAACTGCAATACTTGCTACAACCTTCCATAATGCTCAAAAACGCGGATGCGCCTTCTACACGTGGTGGTGGCAAGTGGTCAAATTTTTCAATCTCTGGAAAGCTCACATCCACTTGCGAAGAGCCGCTGGATTGCTTACTTTTAATCATTTCAGGCAAGCGATGCAAGGTTTGTGGGCCAAACACCACATCTACATACGGCGCGCGTTTGATGATGTTATCACCTTCTTGTGTAGCCACGCAGCCGCCCACGCCAATCACCAAGTTAGGATTTTTTTCTTTCAACTCAACAAAACGTCCCAAGTGACTAAACACCTTATCCTCAGCCTTTTCGCGCACGGAGCAGGTGTTGAGTAAAATCACATCCGCGTCCTCTGGTGTTTGTGTTTCCACCATGCCATCGGTTGCGGCGAGCATATCTGCCATGCGCGAAGAATCATATTCGTTCATCTGACAACCAAAGGTTTTGATGAAGACTTTTTTTGGAGCATTTGAATTTTTAGTGTGAGAAGTCAAGATGTTGCTACTAATGATTAAAGCTTGATTTTAGCGCATTTGTGCATTTTGATTGAGAGAAAATTGGCAATAGTCGTAGATTGGTAATTCATTAAAATTGTAGGTAATGGCAAGTATAATTGCGTTATCATGCGTTGTTTATTTAATGAATATTGCGCTACTTTAATCATGTATTTGTCCGACCAATCTTTAAATATACGACATTTAGGCATTACGGCATTCGTTGAAACATGCCAAGCCATGCAGGATTTTACTGCGCAACGCACAGCAAAAACGCCTGATGAATTATGGCTCACAGCGCATCCGTCTGTTTACACGCTTGGTTTAAACCGTAAAGCGGTGCGTACGCCTTGGCGTGATGATATTCCACTGGTGCTCACAGACCGTGGTGGAAAAATTACTTACCACGGCTTAGGGCAAGTGATTATTTATGTGCTGGTAGATTTAACACGTCGGCAATTGAATGTTCGCAGTTTAGTCAGCGTGCTTGAGGCGGCGGTGGTAGAATTATTGGCTGATTTTGGTGTGCCTGCCACTGCAAAAAAAGAGGCACCAGGCGTGTATGTATCTCTAGCTAATGGGCAAGAGGCTAAAATTGCCTCCTTAGGCTTACGTGTGAAAAACGGCTGTTGTTATCATGGCTTAAGCTTAAATGTGGATATGGATTTAAGCCCGTTTGAAGCGATTGACCCATGTGGCTACGCGGGCTTAAAAGTGACGCAAACCAAAGATTTAGGCATTGATGCCAATCAACAATTACTCAGTGCGTTGTTGCTAGAAAAACTTACTGCAAAACTGGATAAAACTGCATGACCGAAATAAGTAATCATCAATCAGGGAGTAAAAAAATAGCAGGCGTTAAGGAAATTGATGCGGCTAAAACTTCGCGCATTCCTATCAAAATTATTCCGCAGCCCGCCATGCGTAAACCCGAGTGGATACGCATGAAAATGCCTGATTCTGCGCGGTATCAAGAAATTAAAAAAGTATTACGTGACAACAAGCTGCACACAGTGTGCGAAGAAGCCAGTTGCCCCAATATAGGTGAATGTTTTAGTGGTGGCACCGCCACGTTTATGATTTTGGGCGATATTTGCACGCGCCGCTGCCCATTTTGCGATGTTGCCCACGGCAAGCCGTTACCACCTGATGTGAGCGAGCCTGAAAACTTAGCCCTTACCATCGCACAAATGCAATTGAAATATGTAGTGATTACCTCGGTGGATCGTGACGATTTGCTTGATGGCGGTGCACAACACTTTGTAGATTGTATCAATGCGGTGCGAGCGCACTCGCCTAGCATTAAAATTGAAATTCTAGTACCAGATTTTCGTGGTCGCTTAGATATTGCCATGAAAATTTTGAATGCAGCCCCACCCGATGTGATGAATCATAATCTTGAAACCGTGCCACGTTTATATAAGCAAGCTCGCCCTGGCTCAGATTACCAAAACTCGCTTAATGTATTAAAAACCTTTGGTGAAATGTATCCCAATGTGCCAACTAAATCAGGGTTGATGCTAGGTTTGGGCGAAACAGACGAAGAGATTTTAGCTGTGATGCAAGATTTACGCGATCATGGCGTGACCATGCTAACCTTGGGGCAATACTTACAACCTAGCGCACATCATCTGCCAGTGATGCGCTATGTTGAGCCGAGTGTTTTTGATGATTTAAAGCAAAAAGCCGATGCAATGGGCTTTAATAATACCGCCAGTGCCCCCATGGTAAGAAGTAGCTATCATGCGGATGTACAGGCGCATCAAGCGAACACGTAAATGATGAGTTGGCAATCAACTTGTTAGAACTAACGCACACTAACTAAAGGTAAATATGGTTCCACATCTCACCACTGCCCTTAACGGCCCTTTGCTTAGCTTAGAAAAAAGCATGTTGGCAGAGCAAGCTAAAATTGAACATTGGTTTCGCTCACAGTGGCTAGAATACGCTGCGCCGTTTTATGCCTCGGTAGATTTGCGCAATGCGGGTTTTAAGTTAGCTCCTGTGGATACTAATTTATTCCCTGCGGGGTTTAATAACCTTAACCCAGCCTTTTTGCCTTTAAGTATTCAGGCAGCACAAGTGGCGGTAGAGAAAGTTTGCCCCGAGGCACATCGCTTGTTGATTATTCCTGAAAATCATACACGCAACACCTATTATTTGCGTAACGTGGTTGAGTTGGTCAACATCATGAAAGCCGCTGGGTTAGAGGTACGTGTGGGCAGTATTTCACCTGAAATTACTGAACCAACCACACTGATAGCGCATGATGGTTTGCCGCTATTGCTTGAGCCTTTGGTGCGCGTTGGCAACCGAGTGAAGTTGCTTAACACAGCACTAGGCGACTTTGATAGTTGCGCAATCTTGCTTAATAACGATTTATCAGGTGGAATTCCAGAAATACTTAAAAATTTAGAGCAAAACCTAATTCCACCCTTACATGCAGGTTGGAGTACGCGCAAAAAATCACACCATTTTTCTGCTTATAACCGCGTTGCCAGTGAATTTTCAGCTTTATTGGGCATTGATGAATGGTTGCTCAACCCTTATTTTGAAACCTGTGGCGAGATTGATTTTCAAGCACGCACGGGCGAAGAGTGTTTGGCACTCAAAGTTGAGCAATTACTCGAAAAAATCAAAATAAAATACGCGCAATACGGCGTCACGCAAGAGCCTTTTGTCATCGTCAAAGCCAATGCAGGCACCTACGGCATGGGTATTATGACTGTGAAATCGCCCGATGACGTGCGCGACCTCAACCGCAAAACGCGCAACAAAATGGCTGTGGTAAAAGAAGGCTTAGCGGTGACTGAGGTCATTATCCAAGAAGGCGTTTACACTTTTGAAAGCATCAACGGCGCGGTGGCCGAGCCCGTGGTGTATATGATGGATCACTTTGTTATCGGTGGCTTTTACCGCGTCCACACAGGGCGTGGCATAGACGAAAACCTCAACGCCCCAGGCTCCAGCTTTGTGCCACTCGCCTTTGAAAAACCCTGTTCCACCCCCGATTGCACAGGTGACCCTGATGCGATGCCAAACCGCTTTTATGCTTATGGCGTAGTGGCGAGATTAGCCTTGCTGGCGGCAGCGATGGAGTTGCAGGAGGGTAATCCGCTGAATCAATAATCTTTATAAAATTACCGTTTAATCATCAAAATAACAGATGCTATACAATGAGGCTCAACGGGAATTTTCTTGCTAATGACTAAAGATACATCAAAGGGATGGCGCGATGGATGATATTAAAAAATTAATTAAAAATGCGACACGTGAAGATTTTCTGCTGTTCATTTTGGTGTGTGTGATGTTGTTATCTGGATTTTTACTGCCCATAGATAAATTAATTGGCCCCACCTTAGTCAGCACGGCAATCCTAATGGTTATCCTTTTGCTAATTTATGCAAAAGGTGAACTATCTATATTCCGCACATCAATTTCTTGGTTCTTTCTTGGAACTACTTTGCTTGCCGTAGCAATTTTTGGCGAGAGTTCAATACCAAATAAAGCGTTTGTGTCATTTCTTTCAAACTTCGCAACAGTGTTTATATCTATGGGACTTATTAGTGTCATATTTCAATTAAAAGATACAAAGGACTATTTTGCTAATGCATTAGCCGAACTTGTCATGAAAGAAACATATATTGGAAATCTTAATAGGTCACAACTTGAAGGTCTTCAAAAAAGAATCATGGAGAGAATATTCGAAAACTCGACAGAATTCGATAGGGAAAATAGTTTTTACAAATATTTTAATAATAATTTGCAGAAGTACATTGGAGCACCATATAGGGAAAATTATCTCAATGCTATTACTGTTACGGAACATGACGATAATACGAAGTTTATCGTTCAAGATCATATTTCATATACTGCTCGATCTGTTGGTGGACAAATACAAAGCAACATTTGCTGGCGAGCCACAAAAAATGAAGTAAAGAAAATCATTAAATTCAGACTTCTTCTCGATAAAGAAGAGGTATTTGTTTGGCCGCCACAAGTAACAACTTCAACAGAAGAAGATGCCTCTCAATTTGTCGGTCCTCATAAAGCTAATCACAATTTCGAAAGCAATATTGAAGAGGAAGGCGTTAATTTTGAGTACAGTTTGTCTGAATATCAAAAACATGAGAAGTTACACATTGAGTTGGAAGCACAATATGAAACGTCTAGTTATAGATCATTAACATTGAAAGTCATTTATCCTACCTTCGGCTTTACTGTCATTCTTAGCCATCCTCAAGAATTGCAAAGTAGAATTGAAACTTACGGTGTTAATGTGAGTAGTGTCGATTACCGCCTCACAGCTAATCAGAATGGTGAGGTGCTTAACTATAAAAACTGGCTACTCCCTCATTCTGGTTTGTATATTGATATTCAGCATGCCTCATGTTCAACATGTACACGTAAATAGCCCGCGTAGGGCGCACCCGCTTGCGGTGCGCCGTATGATAACTTTCGGCGTACTGCTGCGCGAGTACGCCCTACATTTTAGATACCCTAACTAATGAACCTCCTCTTCATCCTAGATCCGCTAGAACACTTAAAAAGCGAAAAAGACACCAGCCTTGCCATCATGCGGGAGGCGGCTGGTCGTGGGCATGGGCTTTATATTGCCATGCAGCATGATTTATTTTTGCGCGGGGCGACGGCTAAGGTGATGGCGCAACAGTTTACATTTACAGCGCAAGCTTATACGCTGGGCGAGGCTAAAGAATATGCGCCTGCGGAATTTGACGCCATCATCATGCGTAAAGATCCGCCGTTTGATAACGAATATCTCTCTACAGCACGTATTTGTTGGAAATCGCCGCCAATCAAGGCGCGCGGGTGTATAACAACCCTGTGGCGATTCGCGGCTGGAATGAAAAGCTTTCCGTCACGCGCTTTCCGCAATTTGCAACTGATTGGCTATGGACTTACAATCATGAAGGTCCCAACATGGCATTGGGTGGCATGACCCCAAGGCAAAAGCTAGCCTTGGTAGCTTAGCTTCTATTTTTAGCTGCGATTAATAATGGAGGGATTGCCTGTGTTCTTTGCGACTAGCTGTTTTTTCTAGGTTTAAAGCAGTCTGTAATGTAAGGACATAACGCTGAGAGTCTTGTTTATAACCGTAGCAACTCTGTTTGTCAGCATCAAATACGAGCGCGGTGCTTGCTGAAAGTAGCGATTTAAGCAATAATTTAGTCTTTGTGAAAAAAGTAGCTTAGTGGCGCACTTTTTTAAAAGAACTCAACTAAAACTGAATATGATTTTAGTTAATTAGTCCGTACAAAACATCAAGTTAATCATTAGGGAGCATATTATGGCAACACGTAAAGACCTCGCCAACGCAATTCGTGCGTTATCTATGGATGCGGTACAAAAAGCTAACTCAGGTCACCCAGGTGCGCCTATGGGCATGGCAGAAATCGCGGAAGAACTTTGGAATCATCATTTAAGCCATAATCCAAACAACCCCAACTGGTCAAATCGTGATCGCTTTGTGCTTTCTAATGGCCACGGTTCAATGTTGATTTATTCATTATTGCACCTCACAGGTTATGCGTTGCCAATGGACGAGTTGAAAACATTCCGTCAATTACATTCAAAATGTGCTGGTCACCCAGAATACGGTTATGCACCAGGCGTTGAAACAACTACAGGCCCATTAGGTCAAGGGATTGCTAACGGTGTTGGTTTTGCGATGGCTGAAAAATTATTAGCCGACCAATTCAACAAGCCAGGTCACGAGATTGTTGACCACAGCACTTACGTGTTCTTGGGCGACGGTTGTATGATGGAAGGCGTTTCTCACGAAGCTTGCGCTTTGGCTGGTACTTGGGGCTTAGGCAAACTGACAGCTTTCTGGGATGACAACGGTATTTCTATCGATGGTCACATTGAAGGCTGGTACACAGACGATACAGCTAAACGTTTTGAATCATACGGTTGGCACGTTCAGTCAGTAGATGGTCATGATGTTGCTGCTATTGGTGCTGCAATTGCTGCAGCTAAAAAAGTGACAGACAAACCATCATTGATCTGCTGTAAAACAGTGATTGGTATGGGTTCACCCAATAAATCAGGTTCACATGATTGTCACGGTTCTGCATTAGGTTTGGAGGAGGTGGCTGCAACACGTGCAAACATTGGCTGGCCACATGAGCCATTTGTGATTCCAGCAGATGTGTATGCAGGATGGGATCAAAAAGTCAAAGGTGCTGCAGTTGAAGCAGCCTGGAATGACAAATTTTCTGCTTATGCTAAAGCATTTCCAACAGAAGCCGCTGAATATACACGCCGTATGGCAGGTGATTTACCAGCTAACTGGAAAGCAGAAACAGATAAAATTATTGCTGCGGTTAACGAAAAAGCTGAAGGTAATGCTTCACGTAAAGCTTCACAAAATGCAATCGGTGCATTGGCTCCATTATTGCCTGAGTTCTTAGGTGGTTCAGCTGACTTAACTGGTTCAAACTTAACCTCATGCGGTAGCTTTAAACACGTAGATGCTAAAAACCCAGGTAACTACATCTCTTACGGTGTGCGTGAGTTTGGTATGGCAGCGATTATGAATGGTATGGCATTGCATGGTGGTTTACTTCCATTCGGCGGTACATTCCACATGTTCTCAGACTACATGAAGAGCGGTATGCGTATGTCTGCACTAATGCATCAACGCGTTGTTTATGTATTAACACATGACTCTATTGGTCAAGGTGAAGATGGCCCTACGCACCAACCAGTAGAAAATACATCTGGCTTGCGTTACATCCCACGTATGGATGTATGGCGTCCAGCTGACTCAACAGAGACAACCGTTGCTTGGGTTGCTGCTGTTGAGCGTAAAGATGGTCCAAGCAGCTTGGTTCTCTCACGTCAAAACTTAGCAGGTGTTAAACATGATGCTAAAGACTTTGATTTAATTCGTAAAGGTGGCTATGTATTCTCAGACTGTGCTGGTAAAGCAGATGTGATTATTATCGCTAACGGTTCAGAGCTAGATTTAGCGGTAAAAGCAGCGGCTGAGTTGAGCGCAGCGGGTACAAAAGTACGCGTGGTTTCAATGCCATCAACCAACGTATTTGATCGCCAAGATCAAGCTTACAAAGATAGCGTGTTGACTGCTGGTGTTAAACGCGTTGCGGTTGAAGCTGCTCACCCAGACTTCTGGCGTAAATATGTAGGCTTAGAAGGTGCTGTAGTTGGTATCGATACATTTGGTGAATCTGCACCAGGTGGCGTGTTGATGAAACACTTCGGCTTTACAGTTGAAAATGTTGTAGCCACTGTTAAATCGGTGCTGTAATTCAACTAGTACTGACAATTAAGCTGAATAAGCTTAAATACTAGCTTAATAAGGCATCTCACATGAGGTGCCTTATTTACTTTTTAGGCTGGTAAAGTTTTATTTAAATTAGGAAATATCATGGCAATTCGAGTGGCAATCAATGGGTATGGGCGCATAGGACGCATGGTGTTACGCGCCTTGTATGAATCGGGGCGTAAAGACATAGAGATTATTGCAATCAACAGTGTGGGTTGCGATGCGGAAAGTAATGCCCATTTAACACGCTATGACAGTGCACATGGTCGCTTTCCATTTGAGGTGGGTGTAGATGGCGACGATATGATTATTGGTAGTCATAAAATTAAAACTTATGCAAATCGCAACCCTGCAGAGCTACCTTGGCGTGAGTTGGCGATTGATGTGGTGTTAGAGTGTACAGGCGTATTTAATAGCAAAGCTAAGTCACAAGCGCATATTGATGCGGGTGCTAAAAAAGTGTTGCTATCAGCACCAGGGGATAAGGATGTTGATGCTACTGTGGTGTATGGGGTGAATCATCAAGTGATTAAAGCAAGTCATACCGTAGTTTCTAATGCCTCGTGTACAACCAATGGCCTAGCACCGATGGTGCAACCATTACACGAAAAAATTGGCATAGTGAATGGGCTAATGAATACAATTCACTCTTACACGAATGACCAAGTGCTCACCGACTCTCATCATGCAGATATGCGCCGCGCACGCTCTGCCACGACCTCTATGATTCCTACTAAAACGGGTGCAGCCGCCGCAGTAGGACTGGTGTTGCCTGAGTTAAATGGCAAGTTAGATGGCTTTGCTATTCGCGTACCTACACTGAATGTGTCAATTGTGGATTTAACCTTTACGCCATCACGCCCGACCACTAAAGAAGAGGTCAACCATATCATGCACGAAGCGGCAGATACAGGCGCATTGAAAGGTATTTTGTCTTATAACGAAGCACCTTTAGTTTCAATTGATTACAACCATACTAGTTACTCTTCAAATTTTGACGCAACATTAACTAAAGTGACTAAAGATGGCATGTTGGTCAAGGTGTGTGCGTGGTATGACAACGAGTGGGGTTTCAGCAATCGCATGTTAGATAACGTGGTTGCATTGATGGTTGCAAAATAGGGAGATTGATAATGAATGTCATAAAAATGACTGATTTAGATTTAAACGGTAAGCGCGTATTGATTCGCGCTGATTTAAACGTGCCTGTTGCCGATGGGAAAGTCACCTCCGATGCGCGTATTTCAGCATCAATGGCAACCATTGAGTATGCCATTAAAGCAGGCGCAAAAGTAATGGTGACTTCACACTTGGGTCGTCCTGAAGAGGGCGTATATTCAGCTGAAAACTCATTGCAACCAGTGGTGGATGTTATTTCACAAAAACTAGGCAAACCAGTGAGACTTATTAAAGATTGGGTTGATGGTGGTTTTGAGGTGGCAGCAGGTGAACTTGTTGTGTTGGAAAACTGCCGATTCAATAAAGGCGAGAAAAAAAGCCTTGATGAATTGTCACAAAAATATGCCAAGCTATGCGATGTGTTTGTAATGGATGCCTTTGGTACGGCACACCGTGCTGAAGCATCAACCCACGGTGTAGCCAAATTTGCACCTGTTGCCGCAGCAGGTATTTTATTGGTAGATGAGTTAGAAGCACTTACAAAAGCCTTATTAAGCCCTGCAAGACCCCTAGTGGCAATTGTGGGTGGTAGTAAGGTTTCTACTAAATTAACCGTTTTAGAAAGCTTATCTGAGAAGGTTGATCAGTTGGTGGTGGGTGGTGGTATTGCCAATACTTTCTTAAAGGCTGCAGGTTTTGAAGTGGGTAAATCATTGTGTGAAGATGACTTAGTACCAGTAGCACGCACTTTAATGGATAAAATGAGCCAAAGGGGTGCAGCAGTGCCGATTGCTGTGGACGTGGTATGTGGTAAGAAGTTTGACGCAAATGAACCAGCAGTAAGTAAAGATGCGGTCGATGTGGCATCTGACGATATGATTTTTGATATTGGCACGAAATCTGCAAGTGAATTAGCACAGATTATTAAAAATGCAGGTACAGTGGTTTGGAATGGTCCTGTTGGTGTGTTTGAGTTTGACCAGTTTGGTGAAGGTACTAAAACCATTGCACATGCGATTGCCAATACTAAAGCTTTTACATTAGCAGGCGGGGGTGACACGATTGCTGCGATTCAAAAGTACAACATCTTTGACAAGGTGGATTATATTTCAACAGCAGGCGGTGCATTTTTAGAGTTTTTAGAAGGTAAAGTGTTACCAGCGGTAGAAATTTTAGAGCAACGTGCTAAAAGTTAGTGGCCCTAATCTTTTGGTGCTTTAAAAATGGGGCTGTTAGCCCCATTTTTATTGATGTATTTGGTAGCCGAATATTTTAAAAGGTAAATAGTTTGACATTACGTAAAACAAAAATTGTAGCCACATTAGGGCCATCCTCAACAAGCGAGGAGATGCTGGCACGAATGATTACTGCTGGGGTAAATGTAGTACGTTTGAATTTCTCACATGGCACTGCTGAAGAGCACATCAAGCGTGCAGAAATTGTGCGGAATATTGCGGCTAAATTAGGTCGCCCAGTGGGTGTGTTGTGTGATTTGCAAGGACCTAAAATTCGCATTGGTAAATTTGAGTTGGGTAAAATTACCTTAAAAACTGGGGATATTTTTATCTTGGATGCTGATTGTGAGCTGGGAAACCAAGACCATGTAGGTTTAGACTATAAGACGCTACCACAAGAAGTCAAAGAAAATGACGTACTCTTGCTTGATGATGGACGTATCACCATGCAAGTTGATAGAGTAAAAGGCAATAAAATTCATTGTTTAGTACTCAACGGTGGCGTATTGAGCAATAACAAAGGCATCAATCGTCAAGGCGGTGGCTTATCTGCCGATGCACTGACCAAAAAAGACCGCGAAGACATTAAAACGGCTGTGGCATTAGAAGCTGATTACATTGCAATTTCATTTCCAAAATCTGCACTTGACGTAGAGTTGGCGCGTACTTTAGTGAAAAAAGCAGGCGGTACTGCCAGTATTATTGCCAAAATTGAGCGTGCAGAAGCGATTGAGGATTTGGAGGCAATTATTGAAGCCTCTGATGCCATCATGGTCGCTCGTGGCGATTTAGGTGTTGAAGTCGGTGATGCAGCCGTGCCAGGCTTGCAAAAGCGCATGATACGCATGGCAAGGGCGCAAAATAAACTGGTCATTACCGCTACGCAAATGATGGAATCCATGATTACCAGCCCAATTCCTACCCGTGCAGAAGTGTCAGATGTGGCAAATGCTGTGTTGGATGGCACTGATGCGGTGATGCTATCCGCAGAGACCGCTGCAGGCCAATACCCGCTTGAAACTGTTGAAGCGGTGCATCGTGTGGCGTTGGAAGCTGAAAAAGAATATTTCAGTCAACATCATCCGCAAAAGCTAGATCAGATGTCTGCAAAAACTGATGAGGCGATTGCGGCAGCTGCGATTTACACCGCGCAACATTTAAAAGTAAAGGCGATTGCTGCATTAACGCAGTCTGGCAATGCCGCACAGTGGCTGTCACGCGCAGATGCAGAGGTACCCATTTATGCGCTTTCACCAGATAAATTTGCACGTAGAAAACTCACCTTGCATCGAGGTGTTTATCCGTACCCCATTGAGCAAACAAATAAAAATAGAGATGAAATATTACAAGAGATGGAGCAGGTGCTGTTGAGGCAAAGAGTCGTCAATACTGGTGATTTAGTATTACTTACTTTTGGCGAACCGATTGGTCATCCTGGCGGTACCAACACGCTGAAAATTATTAAAATTGGTGAGAATAGACCAAGCTGATGCTCAGCCTACATTGCATCGTTCAAAATATTTAGTCAAACATTGTGCGGCGCAATTTATAATGTGCGTATTAAAAATCAACCATCATCATCCATGCCATGAATAATCCTTTATTAGAAACTAGTATTAAAAGCCTCAAACGTATTCATCAAGGTAAAGTGCGTGATATTTACGATATTGACGCCAATACCATGCTGTTGGTAAGTACTGATAGGCTTTCAGCCTTTGATGTGATTTTGCCTACAGGCATTGCCAATAAAGGGGCGATGCTGACGCAAATGGCTAATTTCTGGTTTGAGCAGCTCAAAGATGTGGTGCCCAACCACCTGACTGGCATAGACCCTGCGAGCGTAGTCACCGATGCGGCTGAGAAAGCGCAATTGGCAAATCGTTCAGTAGTGGTGAAAAAGCTAAAAGCACTGCCTATTGAAGCGATCGTGCGCGGCTATTTAGTTGGCAGCGGTTGGAAAGAATACAAAGCCAAAGGCACAGTATGTGAAATTCCGCTACCTACGGGTTTGCAAGAAGCTTCAAAATTACCACAGCCTTTATTTACGCCATCTAGCAAAGCGGCAGTAGGTGAGCATGATGAGAACATCAGCATTGCGCAAGTGGAAGCTTTAATCGGTAAAGATTTGAGCGCACAAGTGGCAAAAGTTGCGATTAAACTCTATATACAAGCGGCAGAATACGCGCTCACCAAAGGCATCATCATTGCTGATACCAAATTTGAATTTGGTTTGGATGAGCATGGCGTGCTACACGTCATGGATGAAGTATTAACCCCCGATTCATCACGGTTTTGGCCTGCGGAAAGTTATGCAGTAGGTAAAAATCCGCCCAGCTATGATAAACAGTACGTGCGTGATTGGTTAGAAGCCAGTGGCTGGAACAAAACCCCCCCCGCGCCTGCCTTGCCAGATGATGTTGCAAGCAAAACCAGTGCAAAATATATGGAAGCGTTTGAGCGTCTTACTGGCAAGCCTTTGTCTAATACATAAAGGAAAGCGTGTGGTGTTTTCACATTTAATTCAAAAGCTCAAGTCAGTCACAAAGCAACTAAAGCGTGAGGTTGAGCTCTATCGCTTAGTATTGAAGCATCCGCAAACACCATGGGCGGCTAAGTTTTTTTTAGGGTTAGCCATTGGTTACTTACTATTGCCGTTTGATTTAATTCCTGATTTTATCCCTGTGTTAGGGCAATTAGATGATGTGGTCATTATCCCACTGCTCATTTACTTAGCGTTATTGATGATACCGCCGCGCATTATTCTGCAATGTAGAGAGCAAGTAGCAGCATCAGGGGCTGATGATTAAAACTAATTTACAATTTGTAATAAGACTCCCTCATTAGTTTGGTCTGCGCTTGCTATAATTGCGCCTCAAAATTATTTAGTAATCTTTTTTAGGAATATAGTGATGTCTCTTAACCAAGTGCCAACTGGCAAAGATGTGCCCAATGATTTTAATGTGATTATTGAAATCCCGATGCAGGGTGACCCTGTGAAATATGAAGTAGATAAAGAAAGCGGCGCGATTTTTGTGGATCGCTTTATGGGTACGGCAATGCAGTATCCAACCAACTATGGTTACGTACCACACACTTTAGCTGCCGATGGTGACCCTGTAGATGTATTAGTCATCACCCCTGTGCCTTTAATCCCAGGGGTTGTGGTGCGTTGCCGTCCACTCGGGGTGCTGCTGATGGAAGATGAGGCGGGTTTAGATGCCAAAGTGCTTGCTGTTCCTGTAGAAAAAGTGTGCGGTTTGTATGGGCATCTTAAAGCGCATACCGATGTTTCTGAATGGCGTTTGAACATGATTGCCCATTTCTTTGAGCATTACAAAGATTTAGATAAAGGCAAATGGGTAAAAATTAACGGTTGGGGCGATATTGACCAAGCGAGAAAAGAGATTTTAGAAGGTGTGGCAAACTACAACAATGCAAAAGTAAAACCTGCATTTTAGTGTGGTTGATGATGAGAGATAAAAGTTGCTGTATTTAAAAAAGCCTACTTTTATCTCTTTTTACATGCGTTAAGTTGCAATAGCTAAGCGAAAACTTCCTAAGTTAAATATTTTGCTACCATTGCATTGCTTAAATCACTTGCAACAATTGGCAAACGCACGAAATGACCACTACCTGAAGCCTCTTGTACGGGCTCACCTTTTTTGTTGAAAAGTGTGGTCACTAGCATTTCTTTGTTGCCACTTGGGTGAATAATTTGCAGTCTGTCACCGATGCCAAATTTATTTCGTGCTTCAATATCTGCCAGCCCATTTGCAACATCATAAGCCACAATATCGCCTACGTATAAACTTTGGTTAGAGCTAGAATGCCCTTGTTTATAGTTTTGATGTTCAGCCGTATGATGACGTTGATAAAACCCATCGGTATAACCACGGTTTGCCAAGTTTTCTAAATCGCTTAGCAAGTTCCAATCAAAAGGTTTTTCAGCCAGCGCATCATCAATGGCTTGGCGATAATTTTGGCAAGTACGCGCCACGTAATAGCGCGATTTAGTACGGCCTTCAATTTTAAGGGAATCTACCCCCATTTTAATCAGCCGTTCCACATGTTCAATGGCACGTAAATCTTTGCTATTCATAATGTAAGTGCCGTGTTCGTCTTCTTCAATCGGTAACAATTCCCCTGGGCGACCTTTTTCTTCAATCAAATACACCTTATCGGCCAATGGGTGGCGCGGCAGGCTACCGCAACCTGAAAGGGACGATTTTTCCATTTCCGCTTTAAAGTCAAACTGGTCTAAGCGAATCACTCCTGCGGCATCTTCTTGCGCATCATGCACTTTGTAATCCCAACGGCAGCTATTGGTACAAGTGCCTTGGTTAGGGTCGCGCTGATTAAAATAGCCAGAAAGCAAACAACGACCTGAGTAAGCAATGCATAACGCGCCATGCACAAAGACTTCTAGCTCCATCTCTGGGCATTGTTGGCGGATTTCTTCAATTTCATCTAGCGATAATTCACGTGACAAAATCACACGGGTTAAACCCAAACTTTGCCAAAATTTTACAGTAGCGTAATTTACTGTATTGGCTTGTACAGAGAGGTGCACAGGCATTTCAGACCATTTTTCGCGCACCATCATAATCAAACCAGGGTCAGACATAATCAGCGCATCAGGCTGCATAGCAATCACAGGTGCCATATCCGCCATATAGGTTTTCACTTTGGCGTTATGCGGTGAAATATTGCTCGCTACAAAAAATTTTTTGCCCCGCGCATGGGCTTCGTTAATGCCGATTTCCAAATTCGCCATTGAGAAATCATTATTACGCGCACGCAAGCTATAGCGAGGCTGCCCTGCATATACGGCATCCGCACCGTAGTCATACGCGGTACGCATGCGGTCTAAATCGCCTGCTGGGGCTAATAGTTCAGGCATTTTTAATATTCTATTCACTTAATCACTCACCAATAATTTTAACAAGGACACGTTTTTTTCTGCGCCCATCAAATTCACCATAAAAAATTTGCTCCCAAGGGCCAAAATCTAATTGACCATTGGTAATGGCCACGACTACTTCGCGTCCCATGATTTGGCGTTTCATGTGCGCATCGGCGTTATCTTCTCCCGTGTCATTATGGCGATAAAACTGCAATGGCTCGTGCGGGGCAAGTTTTTCTAACCATTGTGTGTAATCATGGTGCAAACCACGTTCATCATCGTTAATAAATACACTGGCGGTAATATGCATGGCATTCACTAGCACCAAACCTTCGCGCACACCGCTTTCACGCAGGCATTCGTTGATTTGCTCAGTAATGCGGATAAACGCCACACGTGTGGGCGGGTTAAACCAGAGTTCTTTACGGTAACTTTTCATGTGGTTAATCTCCTAGCAAAATATTGCGCTATTCTAACACCCTCAAAGAAAAAGGCCTCAAATAGAGACCTTTTAAATCAATTAAATCAAATGACTGATTTAACTTTTTACTTCCGCTATGCTGTTAAAAGACTTGCCCTCGTTGTCTGTGACAATTACTTCCAGTTTACCTTCTTCATTTGGCACAAAGTTAAATTTAAAATAGGGGTCTTCAGCCGTTCCTACGCCTACATCTACCGTCAATATAGGTTTGCCATTATATTTAAACTCGGTTTTGTTGATGTAAAAAGCAGGAATTGTTCCCTGTGAAACCAAGTCACGTTGCAAGCCAGTGCGCATAATATGTTTAACATTAAAGGTGGTTGTTGCATTGGCACCTAACTTAACATCATCCACTTTCATTTTAATTTTGCCAGCGGTGGCACGAATCGCTGTTTCATCATTTTCAACCATCCCACCGCAACCACCTGCCGCACGAATCTCACGCGAACCTAAGTATAAATTGCCTTTAGCGTCTTCACCCACCAAACGCACAAAAGCATCAGTTTCAAAACGAATACGAGTGGATAAGTTGAAGTTTCCTAATGCCTCAGTTAAATGATATGTGGCGGTGAGCGGTATTGGGTTTGCATCTACAAAAGCGTAGAGTTTAACAATTTTTATGCCGCCTGCAGCAGCGTTATCAACTATATAAGTGACAGGCACTTGTGCACCACTTTCGGCACGTCTAGGGGCTTCAATTTTAATAAAATCCACTTCTTTCATCGCACGTTTTGCAAAAAAAGCTTCTTTCATCACTGGCCATAGCTTAGGGTCAGATTCCGCAAATGCACTATTTAGAAATGTGACAGATAAGCCCGCCACCAACATCAATCGGCCTAGCCAATGTTGTAATTGATTGTTCATTTTATCCACGCTCCAAAGTTATTTGACTTACTCTTATTTAAAATATGTGACATCAGTATTGCCACGTAGTTCGCATTTTAGGTGATTTTGTGCAAAGGTATGTGATGATTGTCACAAATTGAAAAAAGTTAATTTAGCTTACATTTTTAGACTTTATAAAACAGTACGCGCTAATAATACGGTCGTGATTGTAATTAGCAATATCATGGCAATCATTAAGCGTTTTTGCCAAACAAGATGTTGTTTTTGCACTGCAATTAAAGTTTCAACCATTTGGGTGTGTGTTGTTTGAGAGGATTGCGAAGAGGATAAAAATTCGTGTGCTAATCGTGGTAATTGTGGCGCCGTTTGGGCAATATGTGGTAGCTCTTTTTTGAGGGTCTTAAACACAGCACGCCAGCCCACTTGCTCGCTCATCCAACGCGTTAAAAATGGTTGAGCACTTTTCCATAAATCTAAATTAGGGTCAAGCTCGCGGCCTAGACCTTCAATATTGAGTAATGTTTTTTGTAGCATAATCAGTTGAGGCTGGATAATGACCCCAAAGCGACGTGCCATTTGAAATAAGCTGAGTAAAGTGCGTCCGAAAGAAATGTCTTTTAATGGTTTGTTAAATATGGGTTCACAAATTGCACGTACAGCGGTTTCTAGCTCTTCTCGTTTAGTGTCATTTGGCACCCAACCAGCATCAATGTGAGCTTGAGCAATATCGAGGTAATCTTGATTAAAAAAAGCTAAAAAATTTCGTGCTAGATAGTATTTATCGTTGTCATTAAGCGTACCCATAATGCCAAAATCTAGCGCAATGTATTGACCATTATCCGCAACTTGAATGTTACCTGGGTGCATATCGGCATGAAAGAAACCATCTCTAAACACTTGTGTGAAAAATATGGCGACACCATCATGTGCTAACTTGCTTAAATTGATATTTTTTTCAATCAATACATCGCGCTGGTTGATGGGTGTTCCATGCATACGCTGCATCACCATGACCTCTTTACGACACCAATCCCAATAGACTTCTGGCACGATGAGTGCAGGCTGTTGGTCATGATTTGTAAAATTACGCTTTAATAAGCTGCAATTGGCGGCTTCTAGTGTTAAATTGAGTTCACTTTGCGTATGACGCGCAAATTCAGCCACAATTTCACGTGGTTTAAGCTGTTTAGCTTCTTTAGAAATTGCTTGTAATGCCCATGCAATGGTATCCATTAAACGTAAATCTTTAGCAATCGTCTGCGCAATATTGGGGCGTAACACCTTGACCGCCACAGGATGCTCATTAGGTAAGTGCGCAAAGTGGACTTGCGCCACAGAGGCACTTGCAATCGGTATTTGATCAAATTGTGAAAATAACGCTGTGATTGGTTGATTAAAAGCTTCGCTAATGACTTCCTCAACTTGAGCAAATGCAAATGGTGGAACTTGGTCTTGAAGTTTGGCTAGCTCATCTGCAATATCAAGTGGAATTAAATCACGACGCGTGGATAGCATTTGACCAAATTTCACAAAAATTGGTCCAAGGGCCTCTAAGGCTAACCTTAAACATTCACCGCGTGTGTGTTTTTGGCTTCGCCAAAAGAGTAACTTGCTAATAATATATTGAAATAGCTTGAGTTTGTGATGATGCGTTACAAGTTCATCTAAGCGAAAACGCAAGCCAATGTAAATGATGTAGAAAAGTCGTAAAATTTGCATAGATTGATGGCGTATGGGGTTATGGCAAATCTGCGTGGACATTTGTTTGCGTAAGCAGTTTGTTTAATCTTTTTTCAAAGCGTTCAGCATCTGCGCGCAAAGTATCCACTTCACTAATAAATTGCTCAACATGGCGTTTTTTAGCAATGACAGGTTTTTCTTCCTGCCAATACTCGCTTAGCATGTTGGCTACATTGAGACTGCTATCTTTCACCGCTTGCGTTGCACGTTTCCCAAACTGAGTTATTGAGTAAGCAGGCACATCGCCTACCAGCTTGCTTAAATCCTCTTCAATATCCCATCGCATATTACTTAACACTTTAGCAAGCGCACTTGCAAGGGCGGTATTGCCTTCTATTTTAATCTGCAATTTTGCGGTTTCATCTTTTGCCATTAAGCGTAACAATAGGCTAGGCGTGATGATCACTGCACAATCAGGCGTACAGGTGTCGCCCGCGATAGCTAAGCTACCATTTTCAAGAATGATGAGCGAAACGTGAGTTGATGCGATATTGAATTGTATCGCTTGCCCCGCAAAGCACTGCAATAAACCATTTGCCCAAGCGTTTTGCGCAATGAGATGTTGAAGCACCTGTGTAGCGAGACCTTTAAACATAGTGAAATCATTAAGCCTTAAGTTTTGTAGCCTTTATGTAATGCCACCACACCTGCGGCAAGGTTGTAATAATCCACTTTACTTAAACCTGCATCGCTCATCATTTGTTTTAAAGTTTCTTGATCAGGGTGCATACGAATTGACTCTGCAAGATATTGGTAGCTTTCAGCATCTTTGGCCAGTAACTTGCCCATTAAAGGTAATAATTTAAACGAGTACGCATCGTACACTTTGCTTAAGGGCGACCATACTTTTGAGAATTCCAGCACTAATAAATCTACCAC
>JABFSF010000008.1 GCA_013140755.1 Methylotenera sp.
AGCCCAAACTCTGGTGCCGCAAGACGCGCTAAAAATGCAGCAGTGATGTTAATACGTGCTTCTATTTAATTGAGTTTTAAAAAAGCTTGTGGTCCAGTACGATTTATCGTTTAAACTACGCTACATCATCCAGAAGCATGAAAATTAGCTAATGTTGCGGTCTTGGAAACTTAATTTAGTACTAAAAAATTCCACAGGGCTAGCTGTGTATCTGCAAATTGCTCAGCAAATTGTGGATGACATTCAAAATGGTCGCTTAGCCCCAGCCACCGCCATGCCTGGCACTAGAGAGCTAGCGGAGCATCTCGAGGTGAACCGAAAAACCGTGGTACTGGCGTATGACGAGTTAATTGCACAGGGTTGGTTGGTGACGCAACATCGCCGCGGAACCTTTGTTTCTTCTAAGTTGCCCAACTTTTCTAGTTATCCACTGGCTAAAAATAAAACTTTTGAATCGACTGAATCTAACCTAGCGACGGCTGATCAAACGCCTCAAATCAACAACAAAACCCAATTACTGATTGATTTTAATGATGGCATTCCTGATACGCGCTTAATTCCGCTTGATATTATTTCACGGGCTTTTCGCCACACTTTATTAGCCAAAAACACCAATCCGCTTGGTTATGGCGACCCTAGAGGTGTGCTGGCACTGCGCACCGCGCTTGCCACCATGCTTAATCTGGAGCGTGGTTTAAATATAGATGCCGATAATATTTGCACCGCGCGCGGCAGCCAAATGGGAATATTTCTAGCAGCACGCGTGCTCACCAAACCCAATGACTACGTGGTAGTAGAACATTTAAGTTATCCACCTGCGCGTGAGGCTTTTCAGTCATGCGGCGCAAATATACTCACCGTGGGGTTAGATGATCACGGACTAGATGTAGCCGCATTAGAAAGGTGCTGCAAACAATATCCCATTCGTGCGATTTATGTCACACCACACCACCAGTTTCCTACCACCGTGATGATGACAGCGGAGCGCAGATTAAAACTACTGATACTAGCTAAGCAATATGACTTCACCATTATTGAAGATGACTATGACCATGAGTTTCATTTTGCGCATCACCCAGTATTTCCGCTTGCCAGCACTCGCCATGATGACCATGTGGTGTATGTTGGCTCACTCTCTAAAGTGCTCGCACCAGGTTTGCGCGTTGGCTACTTAGTGGCCTCTAAAACCTTTATTCAACAATGTGCAAAAGAAGTGTTACTCATTGATAGACAAGGCAACTCTATTACTGAACACGCCGTGGCAGAGTTAATGGAAACAGGCGAAATTAAACGTCATATCCGTCGCACTCTTAAAATATACAATGAGCGACGCAATGTGTTAATGGCGTTAATTCGCAACGAACTCAATGAGTTTGCCCATTTTGATGCGCCACTGGGCGGCTTGGCCATTTGGCTAAAAATCAATCAGACGATTGAGATTGAACACTTCATTAAACAAGCCTTATTAGCCGATGTTCGCCTTTTACCCGCAACGCTTTTTACTCAGGATACCTTTAACATCAACGCCATTAGGCTGGGATTTGGTAGCCTAAACATTGATGAACTGACTACGGGCGTACACCGCCTTAGCCACGTCTTTAAAACTATGACCATAAAACCTTAGTCATTGAAGATACCTGAAGTAATTTTAGCGATACAATATCAATATGATTCAACTTGACCAAGTCACTAAACGCTACCCAAGTAGTGATGAAGTATTAAAAAATGTCAGCCTGCATATTGAAGCTGGTGAGCTTATCTATGTCACGGGGCATTCTGGTGCGGGCAAAAGCACCTTACTCAAACTCATCGCCGCGACTGAACGCCCTTCAAGTGGTACGGTGCTCATTGCCAATCAAAACACAAGCCAGCTTAAACCTTCAGCCATCCCATTTTTACGCCGTCGATTTGGCTTGATTTTTCAAGATCACAAATTACTGTACGACCGCAACTGCTTTGAAAATGTTATTTTACCTTTACATATCAATGGCATTACTGGGCTTGAGGCAGCAAAACGTGTGCGCGCTGCTTTAGATAAAGTAGGGTTATTGCATAAAGAAAAAGCGATGCCCATCACGCTATCTGGTGGTGAGCAGCAACGCTTGGCCATTGCCCGCGCGGTGGTGAGCCGCCCCTCAATTTTAATTGCTGATGAACCCACAGGCAATTTAGATGCCAGCTATGCCGCAGAAATTATGAGTATTTTTCACGCATTCCACCAAGTAGGCGTAACCGTAATTATGGCCACACATGATGCATTAAGCCAACATGGAGCACAAAACCGCGTACTGCATCTCACCCAAGGCAGGCTCACTGAACACAAAGCGCAAGGGTTGACATGATGATGCACTGGCTTAATCATCAATCACAAGCGTTTCAATCTGTATTAGCACGGATGCGGCAAAATATTGCCGCAACGTTGATGATTTGCTTAGTGATTGGCGTAACCATGTGCCTGCCAAGTTTGTTTTATTTAGGTTTAGATGGCTTATCTAAACTATCCAATCATCTGCATCAAGAAACCGAAATCAGTGTGTTTTTAAAGTTAGAGGCGAGCAAAAATACCGTAGATGAAATTGATGCCTTATTAGCAAAAAATTCGCAAATCCAAGCGTATCATTTTGTAGGCAAAGACGAAGCATGGCAACAACTTAAATCAAAAGCAAACAATACCGCAAACGAGGTTATCAATCAGCTAGAAAAAAATCCCTTACCTGATGCGTTTTTTATTCAAGCAAAATCCACCGATCCTGAGGCCCTAGAAGCCTTAAGAAGCGAACTGCAAAATACCCCAGGGGTAGCTCAGGCACTGCTGAATGCAGATTGGGCAAAACGCCTTGCAAGCCTGCTCAGCTTAAGCAAAATGCTGATTATTTTTATTTCACTATTGCTCGCCATTGTATTACTGGTGATTATCGGCAACACCATACGAATGCAAATACTCACCCAAAAAGAAGAAATAGAAGTCAGCTATTTAATCGGCGCAACGCACCGCTTTATTAGAACGCCTTTTTTATATGCAGGGCTGTTATATGGGCTATTTGGCGCATTGCTTGCCATTTTAATGATGACAGGAATGGTACTTGCCTTTAACTACGCGATTGCTAGCCTCTCGCATCTTTACAATAGCGACTTTCAGCTCCCTTTAATGCATAGCAAGCTTTACCTCACCCTTATTTGCACCGCGATGTTTATTGGCTTAGCTGGCGCATACTTTGCGGTAACGCGTACCTTAGAGAAAATCGTCAAAGCACAAACAAGCCTTTAAGCCAAGTCAGTGCGAATCATATTTAAGAGGACACACTTTGAGTATGCTAAAATTTCGCCTTAATTTTTAAGTATCGTTTATGTCTTTATCTTTTATTCACGCTTGCATCGCAGAAGATATGCGCATGGTGGATGGCGTCATTCGCCAATCACTGCACTCTGAAGTCACCCTTGTAAATCAAGTAGCAGAATACATTGTCAATAGCGGCGGCAAACGCTTGCGCCCCATGCTGGTTTTACTCTCTGCAGGTTTATTTAGCAACATTCAAGCACAACATCACCAATTAGCCGCCGTAGTTGAATTTATTCATACTGCCACATTACTACATGACGATGTTGTAGATGAATCATCAAAGCGCCGTGGACAAAGCACTGCCAACGCCTTATTTGGCAATGCTGCCAGCGTACTTGTAGGAGATTTTGTCTATTCACGCGCCTTTCAAATGATGGTTTCAGTCCACAATATGCGCGTCATGGAAGTATTAAGCCATGCCACTAATGTGATTGCTGAAGGAGAAGTGCTACAACTATTAAACGTGAATAATGCAGATATTTCTGACGATGCCTATTTGCAAGTCATTCACTACAAAACCGCAAAATTATTTGAAGCCGCAACTAGGCTGGGCGCAATTATCAGCAACGCATCACCACACGATGAAGCCGCACTCACGGTATATGGGATGCACCTAGGCACTGCGTTTCAATTGATTGACGATATTTTAGATTTAAGCGGCGACAGCGAAGCCATCGGCAAAAATTTAGGTGACGATTTAGCTGAAGGCAAACCTACCCTGCCCCTGCTCTACGCCATGCGCAATAGCAGTGCCGAACAAAGCCAATTGATACGCAACGCAATTGAACACGGCGGGCTAGATCATTTGCAAGAAGTGATTGTTGCCGTTAAAAGCTCTGGCGCACTCGCGCACGTTAAAAAACTTGCAGACGCTGAAGTCGCCATTTGTTGCGCAGCCATTGCACACTTCCCCCCCTCCACCTTTAAACAAGCCTTGATAGATTTGGCACACTTTTCGGTGGAGAGAAGTTATTAACACATCATCTCATTTTTAACAAAGCTTGCTCAAGATTTGTTAATTCAATGTAATCTTTTCCCCACTATCGGCATGATAATAGGTCAGATGTGCGCAGTTACTAGTGCCAGAAGTCAGTGAACCATCAAAAAGTGAGGTGCCATCCACATCCACTACGGCATAGCCATTATGGTACAAGGTAACTTCTGCCAGTTTAGGCGTTTTAGAAGATTGCTCACGTAAGGCAAAGCTAATGCAGGTTTCTTCTTCTGACTCAGCATAAACTTCCCAACCTTGACCGCCTGCTAGTTGTACTAACCAGTTAGGCAAATCAACTTCTACACGACAGATAATAGGCTCATCCCACTCAGGGTGATGCACTTGGGCTTGCGTAAGCGAAGGTGTATTTTGTTGTTTGCTTGAGTCCGTCATTTCATTTCCTTGTCTTGCTATGGCATTATTATATAATGAACCTAGGCTAAAGTATGGCGATTGACCCTTTGAATTTCAAGAGAGAATATAACAATGACACCAAATAAATTTAGTAAAGCAATGCAAAAAAGCTTAGGTTCAGTTGAACAATTTGTGCTGATTATTATTGGCCTTGCTAGTATTTTTGCGGTGTTTCAGGCTATATCGCACATTTGGATGGCGCGCACCATTACGGTGGGGGATATTCTTTTGCTATTTTTATACCTTGAAGTCATGTCTATGCTTAAGCATTATCTTAATACAGGTAGTTTACCTGTGCGTTATCCGCTTTACCTTGCGATTATTGCGCTGGCGCGTTTTTTGGTATTAGACATCAAAGAACTCAACGCGGAGTTTGTGTTTGCCCTCTCTGGCGCAATACTACTGATTTCACTCGCCGTGTTGGTGGTGCGCTTTGGGCATGTGAAATTTCCGTATCTTGAAGATCAAGAGGCAACTAAAAATCATGATGCTTCTAAAAATTAGTCTATAAAACCATGCCTCAACTCTTTGCTACCATTCAAAATACCAGCACGCAAACAATGTTGCCCACTGCCCGCCAATTTCGTCAGTGGGCAAAAGTGGCACTGCGGATTGATACCGAAGTCACCATTCGCCTAGTTGATGAAGAAGAGGGGCGCGCATTAAATCGCCATTATCGTGGCAAAGATTACGCAACCAATGTGCTCACTTTCCCTCTCACTGAAACCCCGCATTTAATAGGTGATATTATCATTTGTGCGCCAGTGGTCGCCCAAGAAGCCAAAGCACAAAACAAATCTTTAACTGCGCATTATGCCCATTTAACCGTGCATGGCATTTTGCATTTGCACGGCTATGATCATGAAACAGAAGCGCAAGCAACGTTAATGGAGGGAATAGAAACTGCAATTATCACAAAATTAGGGTATCCTTCACCTTATCTCATTACATAGGATGCGCTAGCATGGCCAGCGAGTCGGAAAAACCCAATCAAAAACCCAGCTTATTAGAACGTTTAAGCCACTTTTTACTACGCGAGCCTGAAGATCGCGAACAACTTGTAACGCTATTGCATAGTGCTTACGAAAATAACTTGATGGATGCAGACTCCCTTGCCATGATTGAGGGTGTATTGCAGGTAAGTGAAATGCAAGTGCGTGACATTATGATTCCGCGCTCCCAAATGGATGTCATTGACATCACCGACCCGCCTGAAGACTTTATTCCCCATGTAATTGAAACCGCGCACTCGCGCTTTCCTGTGATTGAAGATAACAAAAATGATGTCATTGGCATTTTACTGGCCAAAGATTTGCTACGCTACTACGCGGGTGAAGACTTTGAAGTGCGCGATATGCTACGCCCTGCGGTGTTTATTCCTGAATCTAAACGCTTAAATGTACTATTAAAAGAGTTTCGTAGCACCCGCAATCATATTGCAATTGTGGTAGATGAATATGGCGGTGTTGCGGGTATGGTCACTATTGAAGACGTACTGGAACAAATCGTTGGCGACATAGAAGATGAATACGATTACGACGAAGATGAAGACAACATTATTCAAAATGCGGATGGACAATATCGCGTAAAAGCACTCACTGAAATTGCAGATTTCAATAAAATTATCGGCACCTCATTGCGTGATGAAGAGTTTTCTACCATCGGCGGTTTAGTGGTGCATCAATTTGGACACTTACCCAAACGCAATGACGAAATTACTTTTGATAATTTACACGTCAAAGTGCTACGCGCAGATAGTCGTCGATTACATAGCATGATGGTAGAAGTGCTACCAGATACAACCTCTTCAAATTAAACTTATATGCTCACAATTAGCTACAACGTTTTATAACATCGTTATTTGGCGTGACTTTCTACCAAAGTCACGCCGTCGCCAAAGCCATTGACCCACCATTCAAATTGTTTATTCATAACCACGGTGGCAGTCACAAGCAAAGTTTCGCCTTCATCTACGATGGTCTGATCTGAGCTAAGTGGTGTCTCATAGAGATGTAAACCAACCTGTTTATTAAATCGTAAACATACTTGAGCTTTGCCTTGGCTGACAAAGCCCAGTGCCCCTGAGTGGGCATAATGGTGAAGGTTAAACCCTTTCTGGCGAGTGGCCTCAGCTTTCAGTACTTGGGCATCCAGTATACGGTGTGTCGGCAACAAAACAATATCTTGATAATTAAACAATGGTCGCTCACAAATATTTAATTTGACCACGCAAAATGATACCTAAAGTGTACTAGCTCAGAAATACTGGGAATCCACCAAAAAACCCATGCTAGTCCAGCCAAAATTTCTATTTAAGAATGGCTCGGATATTGGTGTAGGGTCATTTGCACTTAGTTGTTGGTGGGCGACTGCTTATAAATGCAATATTTTCTAAGAGGATTATCGTTCTATATAGCTATATTTGAGATATGAAAGGATTGTGTTTTAATTTCGAATGAGTGATTCGTAGGGCGGTAGATTACTTATTTTTTTCAAGGCTTCTAGATAACTCAGTCTTAACGATTCGGCAGCATTTTCATGATCTAATAAAACCAACTCAAGTCGGCCATCAGCTTTATCATTGTCCAGTTGTGCAATTA
>JABFSF010000110.1 GCA_013140755.1 Methylotenera sp.
GATATGAAGTTAGCCCCTAGATACGCTGAGTAAGCAAGCGCAAATATAAAGGAAATAAAATGAAACGACTCCATTTAGTAATAGTTTTAATCTTATTAACACTGTTTGCAGGTTTAGGTTGGTTTTTTGGGCAAAAGTCCGCACAGTCGCCTGTGGCTGAAACGATGCCAGCTAAAAGCTCAGGCATGGCCAAGCCGAGTAATGGAGTCATTCAAGATGACAGCGGTAAAACCGTTAAGTATTGGTATGACCCGATGGTGCCAAATCAGAAGTTTGATAAGCCAGGTAAGTCACCATTTATGGATATGATGCTAGAGCCGAAATATGCTAATGAAGGTAGTGATGGCGAGGAAGGTGGTGTAGCCATTTCATCACAAACCGCGCAAAACTTAGGCATTAGGCTTGAGAAGGTTGCTACTAAAAGTTTTGGTGAGTCTTTTTCTGCAGTGGGTCGCATCGAGCCAGACGAACGCCGCTTTTATGCGGTGCAGACACGTATGCCGGGCTTTGTCGAAAAACTCTCAGTTCGCGCAGTAGGCGATCCAGTTAGCAAAGGTCAAAAGGTTGCTGAGATCTATGCTCCAGAAATTTTGGCTGCACAACAAGAGTATTTAACGCTGACGACACTTAGTCAGGTGGATGCGGATGGTTCACTCAAACAAGCAGCACGTAGTCGCTTAAAGTTACTGGGTATGTCTGAAGGCGAGATAGTAGCGATTACAAGAGCGGGTAAAGTCAGCCCCAGATTCGGCGTTTATGCGCCAGCCAATGGCGTACTGACGGAGTTGGGCGTTCGAGAAGGCGCGCAGTTGATGTTGGGTACTTCTTTAATGCAAATCACCGATTTATCTCAGGTGTGGTTGGTGGCTGAAGTGCCAGAGCGCGATGCCGCTAGATTAAAGCCTGGCTTGGATGCTGAAGTGCAATTACAAAGTATGACGGGCGAAACGTTCAAAGGTAAGGTCAGCTATCTTTATCCTATGCTAAACGAAGCATCTAGAACATTACAAGTGCGTGTGGAATTACCAAATAAAGGTAACCGATTACGTCCTGGCATGTACGCCAACGTAGCATTCACAGGCCAAACACATGAAGCGTTATCTGTCTCTTCCGAAAGCATTATTGCTACAGGGAAACGTAAAATCGTCATCGTAAAGGAGGCGAATGGTTACCGACCAGTAGAAGTGACGACTGGGCAAGAACGTGATAGCTGTACAGAAGTTTTAAGTGGCTTGAGCGAAGGCGAAGACGTAGTTGTTTCAGGGCAGTTCTTAATCGATTCAGAAGCTTCATTGTCTGGGGTTTTAGCGCGGCTATCGCAGCAGGATAAAGCAATGGACAAAGGCATGGATGACGTGGATATGCCCATGGAAGAAACGATGAATAAGGCCGAGGGTAAGGCTAAGGCTGATGAAAAAATGCCAAAAGGACGTGGCAAGGTAGTCGATGTAGATGCTAAAACAGGCAAGGTAACGTTGAATCACGAACCGATTAAAGAACTAGGTTGGCCATCCATGACTATGGGCTTTAAGGTGAAAGATAGTAATCAACTTAAAAAACTCAAGGCAGGTGATCAAGTTGAATTCGACTTAAAAGCTGAAGCGTCAGATAAGCCCGACATGCCAGCGCAATACATGATTGACCGCGTAGAAAAAGCAGCCACCATGAAAGATGGCATGAAGGGAGCAAAACCATGATTGCTCAACTCATCCGTTGGTCTGCCAATAATCGTTTATTGGTATTACTTGCAACACTAATGGTCGTCGCTTGGGGTGTTTTTGCTATGCTGAGGACGCCATTAGATGCGATTCCAGATTTATCCGATACGCAAGTCATCATCCGCACGCAATGGGCTGGGCAAGCGCCACAGATTGTGGAAAATCAGCTCACCTATCCATTGACCACCACCATGCTTTCTGTGCCTGGGGTTAAAACGGTGCGCGGCTATTCGTTCTTTGGCGATTCTTTCGTTTACATTTTGTTCAATGATGGCACGGATCAATATTGGGCACGTTCGCGTGTATTGGAATACTTAAGTCAAATATCCTCAAAACTACCCAAGGGTGCAAATCCAAGTCTAGGGCCAGACGCCACTGGCGTGGGTTGGGTATATGAATATGCGTTGGTCGATAAAAGCGGCAAGCATGATTTAGGTGAGCTACGCGCCTTGCAAGATTGGTTCTTAAAATTTGAATTGAAAACCATTCCAGGGGTGTCTGAAGTGGCCACATTAGGTGGTATGGTGCGTCAATATCAAGTGCAAGTGGATCCCGATAAATTACGCAATTACCGCATACCGCTATCAAAAGTAGTCTCAGCAATTCAATCTGCTAATCAAGAAACGGGTGGTGCGGTGATTGAAACCGGTGAAGCCGAATATATGGTGCGTGCGCATGGTTATTTGGAGTCACTGGATGACTTCCGCAATATCCCACTGATGGTGAGCAGCAGTGGCACGCCTATACTTTTATCCGATGTAGCGCGTATACAAATCGGCCCAGAACTCAGGCGTGGCGTGAGTGAGTTGAATGGCGAAGGTGAGGTGACTGGCGGTGTGATTGTGATGCGCGCAGGCCAAAATGCGCTGGAGGTCATTGATGGCGTGAAAGCAAAACTGGAAATCTTGAAGAAAAGTTTGCCTGACGGTGTAGAAGTCGTGACGACTTACGATAGATCACAGCTCATCAAGCGCGCAGTCGATAACTTAACGCATAAATTGATTGAAGAATTCATCGTAGTTGCATTAGTTTGCGCTGTCTTCTTATGGCACTTTCGTTCGGCATTAGTCGCTATTGTGGCCTTGCCAGTGGGCATATTGGTGAGTTTTATTGTCATGTATTACCAAGGCGTCAATGCTAATATCATGTCGCTTGGTGGTATTGCAATTGCAATTGGGGCGATGGTGGATGCGGCGATTGTGATGATTGAAAATGCGCATCGACAGCTTGAGCATTTCAAAGACACGCATGGTGAACCTAACAATGCTCAGCGCGTAAAAGTGATTATCGATGCAGCCAGCGAAGTGGGGCCTGCGCTGTTTTTCTCATTACTCATTATCACGCTGTCATTTATTCCAGTATTCACACTGGAAGCACAAGAAGGCAAATTATTTGCGCCTTTAGCTTTTACCAAGACTTATGCGATGGCAGCGGCGGCTGGACTTTCAGTGACGTTAATACCAGTATTAATGACCATTTTTATTCGTGGACATATTCGGCCTGAACATAACAATCCGCTTAATCGTTGGCTAATTGCTATCTATAAACCGCTATTGAGCAAAGTGCTGCATTACCCGAAAGTCACATTGGGTGTTGCTTTGATTGTGGTGTTGGTAACGCTTTATCCGCTAGGTAAACTGGGTAGTGAATTCATGCCGCCACTCGATGAAGGCGATTTGCTCTACATGCCAACAGCATTGCCAGGACTGGCCGTTTCTAAAGCATCAGAAATACTGCAATTAAGTGATCGGCTTATCAAAACCGTACCCGAAGTGAAGTCGGTATTTGGTAAAACTGGTCGTGCTGAAAGTGCTACTGACCCAGCGCCGCTAGAAATGCTGGAAACTACCATTCAATTTAAACCACGTTCAGAGTGGCGGGCTGGCATGACGCCCGAGAAGCTGGTTGAGGAGCTTGATGCCAGATTAAAAATTCCTGGCATGGCCAATGTATGGGTACAACCGATACGCAACCGTATTGATATGCTTTCTACAGGAATTAAAAGCCCAGTGGGCATTAAAATTGGTGGTGCAGATTTAGATACCTTAGAACGACTGGGTGGAGAGGTTGAGCGTTTGATGAAGAAAGTGCCCGGTGCCAGTTCAGTGATTGCCGAACGTGTGACAGGCGGGCGCTATATTGATGTCAAAATTGATAGACTTAAAATCGCTCGTTATGGGCTAAATATTAACGATGTGCAGTCATTGATTTCAACAGCTATTGGCGGTGACAACATTGGTGAGAAAATCGAGGGGTTGGCGCGTTTCCCGATCAATGTGCGCTTTCCGCGAGAGCTTCGCGACTCAGTGGAAAAGCTCAAAACCTTGCCGATTATCACTGAGCTAGGTGCAACCGTACCGTTGGGCGAAGTGGCATCAGTAAAAGTCACCGATGGGCCACCGATGATTAAAAGTGAAAATGCACGGCCTAATGTTTGGGTATACGTGGATATTCATGATCGTGATTTAGGTGGCTTTGTAAAAGATGCAAAAGCCATGTTGGATAAAGAATTACAGTTACCCGCTGGTTATTCGCTGGCATGGTCTGGGCAGTTTGAATACTTTGAGCGTGCTGCCAAACGATTAAGCTATGTGGTGCCCATGACGATAGGCATTATCTTTATTCTGTTGTTTCTGTCATTTAAGCGCATGACACCTGCCTTACTCATTTTGGGTAGCTTACCTTTTGCTTTGGTAGGTGCAGTGTGGTTTTTATACTTTTTAGGCTATCACTTTTCTATCGCTAGCGGCGTGGGAATGATTGCTTTATCAGGCTTATCCGCTGAATTCGGCATTATTATGTTAGTGTATTTGGATGATGCGATTGAACGATATAGAGCAGCTGGCAAGCTTAATAATAAAGACGATTTATATGCTGCCTTGATTGAAGGGGCAGCCTTGAGGGTGCGACCAAAAGCGATGACTGTAGCTGTCATCCTAGCTGGCTTAATCCCCATTTTAATTGGTACTGGCACAGGCTCAGAGGCGATGAGTCGAATTGCAGCACCGATGGTGGGGGGCATGCTGACAGCTCCGCTATTATCGTTGTTCGTATTGCCTGCCGCATATATATTACTAAGGAGGAATTATGCGAAAACATAAATCTTTCTTTTGGCAAATGTTAGGAGGCATATGCCTAATCATCCTCTTAGCAATGCTTTGGCCTACAGAGACGGATAGGTCTTTTTCACGGTTGGATGTCAATGATGAGAAGCTGTTGGCACAGGGCAAAAAAGTCTATGCCTTAAACTGTGCGAGTTGTCATGGTGTCAATCTTGAAGGTCAAGCTAACTGGCGTGTAAAGGACGCCAAGGGTCTATACCCAGCGCCTCCACAAGATGATAAGGGGCATTCTTGGCATCATCCTGACCAATACCTGATTGATGCCGTGAAGAATGGCTTGTATTTAGATGGCAAACAAACAAATATGCCATCCTTTAAAAATCAACTCAGCGAAAATGACATTCTTTCTGTGCTGACCTATATCAAAAGTTCATGGTCAGCAGAAAAAAGAGCGATTCAAAAAAGCATTCAAAAGGACTCCACAATTAGAAATGATTTATAACGTCGGTTGGTAAACAACATCAGACATTGCTTTAACAATCTCATTTTCAGAGGTTGAGGATTCAATTTTTACAGTTTTTTGTAGTTAGGTCAGCTTCAACGATGGCCTCATCATCAACTTTCTTGATTGCATTTTGGTGGCAGATACCATTGATATTTCACGCAGGACGTATCGTAAAATCAAACAAAATTTGTTTTGGGCATTTATATATAACTTAGTGGGCATACCATTAGCGGCATTAGGTTTGATGAGTCCTGTCATTGCAGGTGCTGCGATAGCGTTTAGTTCAGTGAGTGTAGTGACGAATGCATTAATGTTAAAACGTTGGAAACCATTGCGTAATCATGGAGAGGATAGATAAATGAGTACTGATGTATTGAATATAGGTCAGGCTGCAGAAGCTTCAGGCATCTCTGCCAAGATGATTCGTCATTATGAGGACGTTGGGCTCGCGCCACTCGCATCTAGAACGTTTTCAGGCTATAGAACTTATAACCATCGTGATGTGCATATGCTGAGATTTATCAAGCATTCACGTGACTTAGGATTTTCAATTAAACAAATTGGGGGGTTGCTGAGTTTATGGCGGGATCAAAATCGCCCAAGTAGCAAAGTCAAATCGATGGCAACCGAACATATTGAAGTGCTTGACCGCAAGATACAAGAGCTGAGTGCGATGAAATCTGAACTGACGCGTTTAGTGAGTTGCTGTCATGGTGATGCACGACCTGATTGTCCAATTTTAGATAATTTGTCTCAAGATAATTAACTACTGACACATGCTAAATCTTATTTTAGAATCTTTATTAACCTGTCCTCAATGTGACTTTAAAAAATTAGAAACGATGCCAACAAATTCATGTCAGTTTTTATATGAGTGCATGAATTGTAAAAGTGTTTTTCGCCCTAAACCAAGGGATTGCTGTGTATTTTGCTCATATGGAACTGTGAAGTGCCCATCGAAGCAAGAAAGTTCTAAGAGATGTTGTAACACCAGTACAAATTTTTAATTTATGATTAATTGCCAAATAAAAAAACATTTATAAAAAACTGCTTGACCTTACCCCTATAGGAAGCTTCAAGATGTTAAATGTTGGATATAACAAGTTGTAAATAAAACGTTATATAACCCGACCAAGTAGTAGATGTATCGGCTTCTAAGCGACCATTTAGTAGTCTGTTAGTTATCGCACATACTGGCATAGCGTAAGATTTGAGTCGCTTGAAATGTATTTGTGATATGAACTATGTGCTTATAAATTTAGTCTCAACTGATGTAAGAACAAATTATTAAATACGAAATAAACACAACACCATGAAACGCTGGATTAAATTATTAGTAACGATAGCACTTGCTGTCAGCATCCCGCTCCAAGGACTTGCTGCTGTGAGTATGCCGACTTGCAATATGTCTAGCGACTCTATGAAAACTAGCATGATGATGAGCACGAGTGATGCTGATATTGCCGTGGATAAGTCAGTCATTACATCTGCCAGTTGCGATATGAAAGTCAAAAATTGCTGCGATTTAAGTGGTAATAAAACCTGTTCTGATCAAAAGTGTTCCACTTGCCATTTCGGTGCGTTCCAATTGCCTAATACTGGCTTATTGGTGATGCCTGATAGCTTAGCAAGTGTTTACCAAGATTTGATGAGCGAGCCTTATCAAACCTTTCCCCCAGCCCTGTTCCATCCCCCAAAGCTACTTTTCATCTAGTACTCAGTGATTGTTGCTGATTGCACTTGTGTTTTAGTTTAACTAAAGCTTAAGTCAGTTCGCCAGTAGTCACTAAGTACCACAAACCATTGCTTAGCAGATCGGCGATTGATCTGGAAGTACAAGTTCGCACCTGAACTGCTAAGCGCACAAGTTCTCTCGGACAATTGCAAGAAAGTATGGAAACAACATGGGACACGCAGCTAAACAGAATAACCGTAGTGCGGATAACACCGTATCTAGGATGAGTTTTATTAGACTAACACTTAGTCAAGCCAATAGATGTCCTAAGCCACGTGCAATTAGTTCCGAGAGTATAGACAGAGTCACCAGTAAAAGGTGACGTCAATTTTAGGAGAATTATCATGAAAAACACATATACAAACAAACTAGCAGTAGCAATTATGGTAGCTAGTCTTGGCTTCTTATCCTTATCTGCAATGGCTGGTCAAGATTTCTTTCAACAGCAGATGACACAACGAGTGATGAAGGCTAAACAGCAGGCTAAAGTGGCTGAAGCGGCTAAGCAACAAGCAGCAGCTATCAAAGCAGAAGAGTGCAAAACACAGATAGAACAAGGAAAAAATGCTACCGGTAATTAACACTGTGTTTCGGGGTCGAGTTTTTAGCCGCCCGGATTAGATACGATCACCTTGATAAGGTGAAGTCAATTTTAGGAGAATTATCATGAATAACACATACACAAACAAACTCACAGCCACTGCTTTACTTGCATGCTTTGCGCTTCTATCACTATCCGCCTATGCGGGGCAGGATGGCAATCAGCGTTTGATGCTAGAACAGGTAATCAAACTGCAACAACAAGCTAAAGTTGCTCAACTTAGTAAACAAGATTCTGCAACTAACAAGGTGGTGGAATGCAAAAGACTGGCAGCGCAAGGTAAAAAATGCTAACAGTTCTTAATCGCTATGGACGGAGCAGTAAGTTTAGCTGTTCCGTCCATAGCTCTTTCAGTTTTAAATATCACTTACTTCTTAAGGATTAAATTACATAAAAACCTCAATACTCGTATTAGCTGCAATTGCAACATTAAGCCTGTCATCTATTTCTAGTTATGCCAAAGATGAAATGGCGATGCCCATGCCAACTTCTAAAGCTACTGCTCAGAAAGACATTGTTGGAAAAGGCACTGTTGTTTCCGAAAATAAGTCCGGTGGTAATGTGACCTTACAACATGAAGCAATTCCAGCCATTGGTTGGGGGCCTATGACCATGGAATTCAAGGTCAAAGACAAGATGCTTCTTGAAAAGCTGAAAATAGGTGACAAGGTGCAATTCACCTTAGTGCCACAAGGTCAGGACTACGTGATCACTAGTATTAAATAGTCAGTACTTGCACAAGTTAAAAATCAGCCTGTGCTTATTAAGAGATTTAAAACATTAATTTAAAGGAAGATTTATCATGAAAAAAACGATCATCAACAGACTTATCACCACAGCATTTATTGCTAGTTTGGGTTTTGTAGCTAACAGTGCTTTCGCTGGACCTGATTTTTTCCAGCAACAACTGATACAGCGTGTAATGCAATCTCAGCAAAAGCTGAAACAAGCTGAAGCCGCAAAAGGGGTAGAACAGCAAAAACTGTTAGGTGAGCATATGCGGATGTTGCATGACAACATGAATGCTTGTCGTGAAATGAAACCAAAAGCAGGCATGACTGAAAAAGAACGTGATGAGTGGTTTGTAGAACATCAAAAAATCATGGATGACATGATGGTACAAATGATGGAAGAGCATAAAGTCAGGATGTCTTCCGCAGTACCATGCGATATGATTAAGAAATAATTAATAAGTGATTAAGGATGGCGAGCTTAGGCTCGCCTATTTTTTAGTCTTAATTATTGAACTCGTTGAAATTGCAAACATATCAAGTATTATGTAATAATAAGAATCAATATCATTTAGATATTAAGCAATTTTGAGTCAACAAACACTAAAGTTTACGTAAAGGTTAAGTTATGTTTGAAACTATGATGATTTCTTTTAGAGAAGGCCTGGAAGCTTTTCTAATCATTGCAATCGTACTCGCATATTTAGCTAAAACGGGTGGAGAGAAACTGATTCCATCAGTCCATCGCGCATGTTTTGTAGCCATCTTAGGGTGTGCAGGCTTGGGATTTTTCTTTGCAAAAATAGGTGCTTTAACGCCATTTTGGGAAGGTACGTTAGCTTTAACTGCAGCAATTCTTGTCGTTAGCTGTACAGTACATATGCTAAAGATGGGGAAGCATATGAAAAGAGAAATTACTGGCGCGATTGATCGTGCAGTACAAAACCCTAGCGGTGGTGCAAAGCTTGCAATTTTTTTGTTTGTATTGCTGATGATATGTCGCGAAGGATTGGAAGCAGCAACCATGATTGCATCATTAGCACAAAGCAACGATAGTCTAAATCTTATGATGGGTGCAATTATAGGTATATTAATTGCTGGGTTAGTCGCTTTGGCTTGGAGCAAGTATGGACATCGCATCAATCTTGGGTTGTTTTTTAAGGTAACCGCAGCGTTCATGGTTATATTTTCTATTCAACTAGTCATATATGCATTTCATGAATATACCGAGTCTATTGAAATTGCGAATTTAGGTATTTTAGATAATGCTTACTGGCATGCAGCCACTGAAGCTTATGGCCCGCAAGGAAGAATAGGTGCATGGATTTCTTACAGTCTTGTGTTAGTTCCTATCGTTTTTCTCGTGTATAGTTTTCTGAAAAATGGGAAGCTTACAAAAACAGGGATCTATAGTAACTAGGTATATTATTCACTAGGGACTTCGCATAATTAATTTTGAATCAGTAGGTGTAACTTTTAAAGATGCCTAGGAGAAAACATGATAATAGCCATACCTAACACAGCGACCCCCGCACCTACTAAATCCCAAGTGGTCGGTTTAACCCCATCCACAGCCCATAACCAAAAGATTGCTACGCAGATATAAACACCACCATAAGCTGCATAAACTCTGCCGGCAGCCGTAGGATGAAGTGTTAATAACCATGCAAATAGAGCGAGTGAAACAGCCGCCGGAACGAGTAGCCAGGAACTTTTGTTTTGATTGAGCCACAAATAAGGCAGATAACAACCAATAATTTCAGCAAGCGCAGTGACTATAAATAAACAGATGGTTTTTAATTCATACATACAATTCCTCGCGCTACTTTTATATAACTTCTCTATTTTAAATAGCCAAAATGATATAACATTCATCAATGCATCTGATTAATAACAGATTAGTAGCTTTATTTGTCGCCTTTTCTGTTGCGTTTGCTTCGCTATGGGCGATGAGTCCAGAGGCTATTGCAGATGCAATCAAAGAAGATACTACTGCTTATTTTCAACAAGAAGTGCAGAAAGTGCATCAAAACCAGAACAAGCATGAGCATCTCTCACAAAATCAGCACTGTAATCATGGGTGCCAAATTGCATTTCATCTGTTAGGTTTTGCTGAAACCAATTCTTCCAATGTATTCGGATTTAACGAATCAACAGCAGTCTTTTCATACGCAAATCATCCTTTAGAAAACCCACTTCTGCAAGGGCCTTATCGCCCACCACTCACACTCTCTCTAGTTTAGACCTTAGGGTTTCCCTATCTGGCTTTTTGCTAGCTAGGGAAATGTACTAACAAATGAGAGAGGGTTTACCGTGTCAAACACATCATTTTTGGTTAAGCATAGTCGCAGTTCGTGGCTATTTCTTAGCTTTGTATTTTTTGGGTTCATCACCACATCAACTTACAGCTATGCTGAATCACTGACCATTGAGTCGGCGTTGGCAATGGCACAACGTAATAATCCTGAGTTGCGTAAAGCTATAGCTGGCTTAGAATCGGCTAAGGGCGAGATTGCAGATGCTAATTCACCATTATTTAACAATCCAACCGTCAATTTAGAAGGAGGCTCACGCAAACTCTACGATCCAACCAATTCAGATTCAAGACGCAGTGAGTGGAACACAGGCTTGGCCCAGACTTTTGAGCTAGCCGGTCAGCAAGGATATAGACGCCAAACTGCCAATTCAAAATTAACAGCACTGCAACAAGAAATTGATGAAGTGTGGCATCGTGTCAATGCTGAGGTTGAGGAACGTTTTGTGCAGGTGCTCGCACTACAAAAACGTATTGAAACAGAACAGCACACATTGGAATTGACCGAGCGCAATACAGGATTGATTGGTAAACGCGTGGAAGCAGGAGAAGATAGCAAGCTTGATGGTAATCTCGCTGTCGTTGAAACTGAGCGAGCACGCAATCAAATCAATTTACTGCAAGAGCAATTGACACGTGCACTTACTGCGCTCTCAGCAACGCTGCAATTACCAGAGCAACAGTTACCAACAGTTATAGGGGAGCTACAACCTCCCGCCACCATATACACTTTGGATAATCTACTGGCATCAGTTACAAATCGACCCGCACTCAAAGCACTATCTTGGCGGGAACAGTCAGCACGTAGTAATCTGGATCTAGAACGTGCAGTGCGAACACCTGACCTGACAGTCAGCTTAAATTACGGCCGCGATGCGGTTGTTGGTGGCCAAGATACAGTGACCACCCTGGGCTTTTCTTTACCGATACCGTTATTTCGTAGGAATGCAGCTGGTATTGGCCGTGCAACGACTGAATTAAATCAAGTTGAGATCGAGAAGAATACGCTTACCCGTGATGCGAGAGCTTCAGTGATAGCTTCTTGGCAGCGTCGCCTCAGTTTGCAAGATCGGGTGCAAAGACTAACGACCACTGTTTATCCTAAGTTAGAAGAAAATCTAAAACTCTCACAAATTGCTTTTAAAAACGGCGAGATTGCTTTGCCGCAATTGCTCCTCGTTCAGAGACAGGTCGTCGATGCACAGCGCGATTTAATCGAAGCGCAGCTTGATTTACGTCTCACACAAATAGAACTCGAATATGCAGCAGGTTGGCCGCTCGCCAATGAGTCAGCCAATCAACAATAAGGATAACACTATGCCAATATCATCAATAAGTATGAAAGAAATACCCATCAAGAAAATTGCAGTTGCCGTGACATTAAGTCTTTTGCTTAGCAGTTGCGGTGCATCCAAGGTACCTGAATCAGCCAAAGAAACCACAGACAACAAGGAGCAACCTGCTAAAGCGACTTCTGCAGAAAATGCAGCAGCGCCTAAGAGTAAAAGTGAAGAAATGCATTTATCTGCAGAAGAGTTACAGCAATCCAACATCACGGTTAAAAATATTCAGTTAGAGAAGGTAGCTGATCAACTAATACTTAGTGCCAACATTACTGCTAACCAAGACCGTATTGCCTTTGTCGCACCGCGTGTGGAGGGTAAATTAATTAAAGTAACGGCTAACCTAGGGGATCAAGTCAAAGCCGGCCAAGCACTTGCAGTCATTGATAGTATCCAGATGGGTGAAGCGCGTGCTGAATATCGTCATGCCCAGAGTGAATTGAAATTGGCGGAGGCTAATTTCCTACGTACGGATAAATTGTACAAGGAAGAGGTGGTTCCGCAGCGTCAGTGGCTAGAAGTTAAATATGCCTATGAACGTGCGCAAACTACCGCGCGTGAGAGTGCCGACCATCTCCACATATTAGTCGGTTCATCTGATACAGGGATTTCTACTTTTGTGATTACTGCGCCATTCTCTGGTGTAGTCGTTGAAAAAGATGCAGTAATAGGCGAGTTGGTAAAACCTGAAAATAAGCTGTTTACCATTGCCGACTTGAATACGGTTTGGATCGAAGCCGATGTGTCGGAGAAGGACTTAGGTAAGCTTACTGTAGGTTCACCTGCAACGGTAACAGTCTCTTCTTTTCCTGGCGAATCATTCAAAGGCAAGGTCAGCTATATATCCAGCATTTTTGATAAAGAAACGCGCACGGTTAAGGCTCGTATCGAGTTACCTAACCCTGACAGAAAACTCCGCATTGATATGTTTGCACGTGCTATGGTTGATTTGACCAGCTCACGAGAAGCATTGATATTGCCGCAGGAGGCTGTACTCCTAGTGCAAGGCCAATCGACCGTTTATATACAAACCGAGAATGGTTTTGAAGCCCGCCCGGTAGAAGTTGGAGAGCAATTGAACAAAGGTGTGGTGATAACTTCAGGATTGAAATCAGGTGAACAGGTAGTTATTTCAGGCGCATATGCCCTCAAGTCTCGTCAATTAAAATCGCAAATCGGCGATGCGGACTAAGGGGATAACATCATGCTAAATTCAATCATAGACGCTTCATTGCGCTACAAGTTACTCGTCATTATTTTATTTGTCGTCGTCGCGGGCTTGGGCATCCGTGCTTGGCATAAAGTACCAGTAGATGCCTTCCCAGATGTCACTCCAGTACAAGTCAATATCTATACAGAATCGCCTGGCTTGGCTTCTGAAGATGTAGAGCAGTTACTTTCGTTCCCAATTGAATCAGCATTAGCTGGTTTACCCAAAGTACAGGAAATCCGTTCGGTCAGCTTATTTGGATTGTCCTATGTCGCGGTCTATTTTGAAGATGACATGGACATCTACTTTGCACGACGGTTAGTTGCAGAGAGGTTGCAGGAAGTCGCAGGTCGCCTGCCTGCTGGTTATGGTGTTCCTGAAATGGGCCCCAATACTTCTGGCTTAGGTCAAGTGTTCTGGTACACGGTGGAACGTGCTGAAGAGAAGCTAGAGGCCGTAAAACTCAAATCAGCAGATACCCTTAAATCTGACAAATCAAAAGACTTACCGTCAGACATGGATTTGCGGACATTACAAGATTGGTCAATACGTCTGATTTTACGCACAGCGCCAGGTGTGGATGATGTGATGTCGTGGGGTGGTCAAGAACGTCAATATCAAATCGTGCTCGACCCTCAAGCCTTTGCAAAATACGGCCTCACTTTTAAAGAAGTGCTTGAAACGGTTGGCGTGAATAATCGTCAAGTTGGCGGGCAATATGTGGATATCGGGCAAGAACAGTTTCTGGTTCGTGGTTTAGGCTTAGTCAAAAACGAAACAGAACTTGGTCAAATTGTGGTTAAAACTGTCAATGGCACACCCGTGTATTTACGTGATATTGCCAAGATTCAGCAAGGTGGTGCATTACGTACAGGTGCGGTAACGCGTGATGGTAAAGAAGTCGTACTCGGCATGGCACTGGCACGTGTTGGTGAGAATGCTAAAAGTGTGGTGGATGCGGTTAAAGCTAAATTGACTACCGCCAAACAAGCCTTACCAGAGGGTGCAACTATCAGAACAGTCTATGAACGTACTGATTTGGTCAATAAAGCCATTGATACCGCTATACGGGCACTGATTGAAGGATCTATTTTAGTTGCCATTATTTTGTTCTTGTTCTTAGGCGAAGTACGTTCGGCATTAGTAGTGGTCGCGGCTTTGCCACTGGCCATGCTCGCCGCATTCATTTGCATGGATCAGGCTGGGCTTTCTGCCAACTTGATGTCGCTGGCAGGCTTAGCGATCGGTATCGGCATGATGGTAGACGGCGCAGTCGTCATGGTAGAAAACTCTTTCCGTATCATGGCAGAACGGCTTGAGCATGGAGGCAAAGTAAACCGAACTGAAGCTGTCCTAACAGCAGCAAAAGAAGTTGCTAACCCAATGGCATTCGCGATTCTGATTATCATCGTTGTATTTTTACCACTCTTCAGCTTACAAGGTCTGGAAGGCAAGATGTTTAAGCCGATGGCGTTTAGTATCAGTTTTGCAATGGCGGGTTCGTTGATTCTTGCATTAACCTTAATTCCTGTTCTCGCAGCATTATTCCTGAAGCCTAAAGCAGAACGAGATACGTTATTGATGCGCGTCATCAAACGTCGCTATCTACCACTTTTGGATTGGGTACTTTCACATAAAAAAACGGTCGGGATTATCTCAGGAATTTCTTTGGTTGCTAGTCTGGCTTTATTTCCGTTTCTTGGTAAAGAGTTCATGCCACAACTGCAAGAAGGCTCAATTATGTGGCGCGTGACATCGATTCCATCTACTTCATTGGATGAATCTATTGCCATTTCCAAACGCATCGAAAAATCGCTGAAAGAGTTCCCTGAAGTGAATACCGCCATCGCCATGATAGGTCGTGCTGAAAAAGGCGATACAGCAGATGTGAATTACATGGAAATCTATACCGAGCTCAAACCAAAAGAGACGTGGACACATGGTAGGTCAATTGAACAATTAGCTGACGGCATGCGTGAGAAGTTAGAAAAAGTTGCCCCTAACTCGGTGATAGCGTTTACCCAGCCCATTCAGATGCGGGTAGAAGAGCTCATTTCTGGCGTGCGTGCTACGCTGGCCTTGAAAGTCTATGGCGGCGACCTTGCTACTTTGGATAGACTATCTGGGCAACTCAAAACTGTCATTGATAAAGTGCCTGGCGCAACAGATGTTTCGTTGGAGGCCAATTTAGGGAAACCGCAAATCCGTATCACAGTGGATCGAGAGAAGCTCGCTCGCTATGGCATGAATGCAGATGACGTTTTACAAGTCGTGCGTTCTGGAATCGGTCAAGAACCCATCTCTACCCTGATTGATGGTGTTCGCCGTTACGATATTGCGTTCAAATTAGAAGATAGCACTAAGGCTAGCCCCGCAGCCATCGGAGCCATACCATTACGTACGCCCACTGGCGGCATGATCCCGCTATCTGAAGTTGCAAAAGTGGATGTGGCTGAAGGTTATTCCTTTATCCGTCGAGAGCAGTTACAGAGATATGCCGTGATTCAGCTGGATGTTAAAGGTCGAGATGTAGACGGTTTTGTAAAAGAAGCTGAAGCTAATATCAGTCAGCAGGTCAAATTGCCAACTGGCTATTGGATTGAATGGGGTGGCGCATTTGAAAATCAGCAACGTGCATTAACTCGGCTGTCAATCATCGTACCGCTAACGATTTTCTTTATCTTTATTTTGCTTTATACAGCGTTTAACTCATTCAAGTATGCAGCAATGATTTTAGCTAACGTTCCCTTTGCAGCAGTGGGTGGAATATTGGCACTCTTCATCACAGGACAGTATCTATCCGTGCCATCAGCCATTGGGTTTATTGCAGTGTTTGGTGTCGCGATGCTGAATGGTATCGTGTTAGTGAGCTTTTTTAATGAGTTACAAGATAAAGGTTTATCAGTGGCAGAAGCTGTAAAACAAGGAGCCATGCTACGGCTAAGACCCGTATTGATGACTGCCAGCGTCGCGATACTAGGTTTAGTACCAATGTTGCTTTCCAGTGGTGTAGGTGCAGAAACACAACGACCACTTGCTACCGTGGTAGTTGGCGGCTTGATTACATCGACGTTACTTACTTTGCTGTTATTGCCTGTAGTTTATGAGTGGGTTGAGACGAGAGCATCTCGCAAAGCCGATCAAACTACACCTGAATTAAATACTTAATATAGGGGATGAAAAATGAAAGAAATTAAAGCATTTATCCATGCTCATCGCGTTTCGGATGTGTTGCAAGCAATACAGGAAGTAGATAGCAGTGGAATGCAAATTAGCAACTTTGCTGTTTTCCCCGTACAAGCGCTACTCCATGACACAGAATTGAAAGAAGCCAGATACTCGGTAAATTTCGGAGAAACAGTGATTAATGAATTTAAAGTCGAAATTTTGTGTCATGAAGAAGCCATTGCAAGCCTGGTAGAAGTCATACAACGCGTTGGCCATACTGGTGATCATGAGGAAGGCTGGATCATCGTCACCGATGTATTGTCGGCCGTACCTGTTGGCAAAGTTCACACATAAGGAGCGGGTATGCAAACTGCTCAAAGTGTAATCGTTTTTGCGCTCTATCCTGCCGCTGCTGTAATGGCAGGAGGAGCCATTGCACTTTGGCGCACGATGCCACCGAGATTGATCAGCGCAGCGCAACATTTTGCAGCTGGAGTCATTTTTCTGTTAACAATTGAAATGTTTATTTAATGCTATTAATAAAAGGTACGACATCATGAATGAGGGTCACAAACATACTGCTGCTACACCTGACAAGGCTGACTCTTCTCCCGAGACTATTCCCAATTTACTTACCCTGCGTATTGAAAAAATGGATTGTCCGACAGAAGAGTCTTTAATACGCCAAAAACTTGAAGGTATGCAAGGTGTTGAAAGTCTTAATTTTAATCTAATCCAACGCAAACTGACTGTGAGACATCATTTACCCAATCCTGAACCAATTATTGCAGCGGTCGCGACATTGGATATGGAACCTGTTGTCGAGAACGCTCCTAAGCTGCCATCAGGAAGTTCCCAAGCTGTTTTTATTATCGACAACATGGACTGCCCAACAGAAGAGGCATTAATTCGCAATAAGTTATCTACGATGGAAGGTATTACCGAGTTAGATTTCAATCTTATGCAACGTAAGCTGACGGTTACACATACTTTAGGAAAGTCTGATGCCATCAAGCAAGCATTAATTGCGATAGACATGCATGCAGTACCATTAGTAGCAACAGCCGTACGAGCGCAATCAGATAACGCGCTTCCTCCAAATCCCCAGAAAAAATGGTGGTTATTAGGCTTGGGTGGCATTTCAGCCATTTTAGCCGAAGTAATTGTATGGACTGGCGGATCGGAGAAGTCTTGGCCAGTAATAGTATTAGCGCTTTTTGCTATTGCCGTGAGTGGCACTGGCACTTATAAAAAAGGCTGGGTTGCTTTAAAAAACCTTAACCTCAATATCAATGCATTGATGTCAATTGCTGTGACGGGCGCAGTATTAATTGGGCAATGGCCAGAGGCAGCGATGGTAATGGTGCTGTTTACCTTGGCTGAAATGATTGAAGCATTATCGCTGGACCGTGCACGTAATGCTATTCGTGGCTTGATGGAAATGACGCCTGATAAGGCAAACATTTTACAGGCAGATGGTACGTGGCAAGAAATGGATGCGGCAACCATCAGTATTGGCATGATTGCCCGTGTCGCACCAGGCGAACGCATTCCATTAGATGGGGAATTGACTAAAGGGCAATCTGCGGTGAATCAGGCGCCAATTACCGGTGAAAGCATACCGGTCGCCAAAACTATAGGTGACAAAGTGTTTGCTGGCACCATCAATGAAACTGGCTCTTTTGAATATAGTATCACTGCAGTACAAACCGATTCAACATTGTCTCGCATCATTCGCGCGGTAGAGGATGCGCAAGGCAGCCGTGCGCCAACACAACGTTTTGTTGATAGCTTTGCCAAAATATATACGCCTATCGTATTCATTGTGGCCTTGGGGATTGCAGTTTTTCCACCACTTTTGTTTGGATTGGCATGGATGCCATGGATTTATAAGGCGCTGGTGCTATTAGTCATTGCTTGTCCATGTGCATTGGTGGTTTCAACACCAGTCACAGTGGTGAGTGGTCTCGCAGCTGCTGCAAAAGCTGGGATTTTGATCAAGGGTGGTGTCTATCTAGAAGAGGGTCGTAAACTTAAATCATTAGCATTGGATAAAACAGGAACGATTACACAAGGTAAGCCGGTTGTAACCGACATAGTGTCTTTAAGTGGCGAAGAAAATCAGGCAATGAGATTGGCAGCTACGTTAGCTGGTCGCTCAGATCACCCCGTGTCAGCTGCACTCAGTAATCATTTTAAGTCGCAATCTACATTGGTTTTAGAAGATGTTACTGACTTTGAAGCTATCACTGGACGTGGCGTTAAAGGTCGCATCGGCAATCAGTGGTATTACTTAGGTAATCATCGTTTGTTTGAAGAATTAGGCATATGTAATGGGGCTACAGAAGATGCATTGAATAAGCTGGAGGCCGAAGGTAAAACAGCCGTCATTATAAGTAACGAAACAACACCGCTTGCTGTGATTGCTGTAGCAGACACTGTTCGAGAGTCTAGTCGTCAAGCGATTGTTGAATTACATGCCTTAGGAATTCGTACCTTAATGCTTACCGGAGATAATGACCTTACTGCAAAAGCAATCTCTAGAAGCGTCGGTATTGATGATGCCAGAGGTAATTTATTGCCTGAAGATAAGCTAGCTGTCATTAATGAAGAGTTAAGCAAATATGGCACGGTAGGAATGGTAGGTGACGGTATCAACGATGCACCTGCGCTAGCTAGATCCAGTATTGGTTTTGCAATGGGAGCTGCTGGTACTGATACTGCGTTAGAAACAGCAGATGTCGCTTTAATGGATGATGATTTACGAAAAATTCCACATTTCATTCGATTAAGTATTAAAGCAGCTGGTATTTTGAAGCAAAACATCATTATTGCCTTAAGTATCAAGGCTGTGTTTTTGGTACTCGCTTTTATGGGCGTTGCGACACTATGGATGGCGGTATTCGCCGATATGGGTGCAAGTCTGATTGTAGTATTTAATGGTTTGCGTCTGTTGAGACGAAGCTAAAAATAATGGTGCTAAATTTACACAAAGAACGTTTAATCCGCAACCTTTGGTTTATTGACAATGAAGCCCGCATAAGAGTTGTTCGTTTGCTCTAACATAACCCAATATCAATATTGGGGTTTCTCTAGAAGTTTCTAATATTTTATGTGCGTAACTCGCGGGTAGCCTAAGGTTTTATTGATAAACGAATCAGCCAAACAATTCAGTTAATTTTTTAGTTTTGATGCAACGAATCAATGATGGGACAGGTGGCTTCATAATTCTCTTTTTCGCATTTCCCGATGAGCTCTTTTAGCGTTTCGCGGATACGTTCAAGTTCAGTGATTCTGGCATTTACCATATTCAACTTAATCAGTGAAGCATCATGCGTTTGCTGGCAAGCGTCACAAGCTTCCATGGCTAATAAATCTTTAATCTCCTCAAGCGTGAACCCTATTGCCTGTGCACGTTTAATAAAGTGTAACTTCTCAATGCACTTTTCTGAGTAATAACGAAAGCCACCTAAGGCTTTAGGTGGCTCTGCGATTAAACCTTTACGCTGATAAAACCTGATCGTTTCAATATTGATGGCCGCCGCTTTCGCCACTTTGCCGATGGTTAGTTTTGATTGCATTATTTTGCCTTAAATAAACCCTAAAAATACATTGACACCGTACTGCAGTACAGCCTTTATAGTACGCTTTTAACAATATAAATGTAGACTTTATGGCACAAGATAAACTAGTAAATACCACGCTCATTGGCGGAGCCATCGCTGCGATTGCAGCTTCTGCTTGTTGTTTAGGACCGCTGATCTTAGTTAGCTTAGGCATAGGCGGCGCTTGGATATCGAATCTGACAATGCTTGAACCCTATAGACCCATCCTCATCGGCATTGCTTTAATCTGCATGGCTTTCGCCTATCGCAAGATCTACTCAGCTAAACCTGCAACTGCATGTGTACCGAATACATTGTGTGCTAAACCAGAGACCAATAGAAACTATCGAATCATGTTTTGGATAGTGTCCGCGCTGGTGTTGATTGCTTTACTTTACCCTTACTTTGTTACTTTACTTGAATAGGAAATTGTCCATGTTGAAATCCATTATTTTAACTACCTCATTTGTGACTGCGTTGAGCACTTCAATCTTTGCATATGCGGCAATTCAGCAGGTGACGCTTGAGGTTGCTGGCATGACATGTTCTTCTTGCCCTATTACTGTCAAGAAAGCGCTTAGTAAAGTGAAGGGTGTGCAACAGATCACAACCGACTTTAAACATAAGCAAGCAGTTGTTAGCTTCGATGATACCCAAACCACCTTGCAAAAGCTTACCGATGCCACAGCGAATGCTGGTTACCCCTCTAAAATAAAAAACACATCATTAAAAAAGACGCCTTAATATGAACACAATCAATCTCAACATTGGTGGAATGACCTGTGATCACTGTGCAAGTACTCTTGAAGCCGCTTTAACAAAAGTAGCAGGGGTGGATAAAGTCTCAGTATCTTATGCTGAAAAATTAGCACAAGTAACAGTAAAGCCTGAGATGGATCTTAATATTGAAACATTGATCAAAACTGTCCAAGCTACTGGCTATAGTGCTGAATTGAATGATGCGCAATCACCAGCTTTACCAGCAACAGTAAAATCGCATCATAAGCCACTCAATATCGTCATCATCGGTAGTGGATCCGCTGCGTTTGCAGCAGCACTGGAAGCAAAAGATATGGGCTCCCAAGTCACCATGATTGAAGTTGGCACGATAGGGGGTACTTGCGTCAATGTAGGCTGTGTACCCTCCAAAATCATGATTCGTGCTACACAAATGGCGCATCAACAAGCGCATCATCCGTTCTCTGGCATTGAAACACATGTTCCCAAGATTGATCGTGCACAACTGGTCACACAGCAGCAGGCAAGGGTCGATGCCCTTCGTCATGAAAAATACGAATCTATTCTTGAGACTAATCCTGAGATTAACTTGGTAAAGGGTCGTGCGCGTTTCAAAGACCCCAACACCATCATCGTTACAAAAGAAGACGGCTCTAACCAAATAATGACAGCAGACCGCTTTTTGATTGCTACAGGGCGTAGCCCAGATTTACCTCAGATTGCTGGCTTAGCGGATACGCCATACTGGACATCTACCACGGCACTTATCGCCACAGAAATACCTCAACATCTGATTGTGTTAGGGGCATCCGTAGTGGCGGTTGAGATTGCACAGGCATTTTTACGACTAGGCGCTAAAGTAACCATGCTTGCCCGTTCAACCCTGCTCTCTAAAGAAGACCCAGACATTGCAGACGGCGTACAACAAGCACTAGTTGCTGAAGGGATGGTCGTCATGACACACGCGATTGTTAATCATGTTAAGTATGAAGACAATTTGTTTCAATTGACGGTGAATAACCAGATACTAAGTGGAAACCAGCTATTTGTTGCAGCAGGGCGCACGCCCAATACAACAGATTTAGGCTTAGAAAATATTGAAGTGAATATGACCTCGCAGGGAGAAATCATTGTCGATGCACAGATGCGTTCTTCGTCAACGAACATCTTTGCCGTAGGGGATTGCACCACATTACCGCAATATGTGTATGTAGCCGCGGCCTCTGGGAAAACAGCGGCGCGCAATATGACAGGGAATGAAGCCACATTAGATCTTGCGGCTATGCCTGCGGTGATTTTTACCGACCCACAGGTGGCGACTGTAGGCCTGACAGAACAACAGGCGCAAGCACAAGGTTTACAGGTTGAAAGCCGCAAATTAGGCCTAGAAAATGTGCCACGTGCACTGGCTAACTTTGATACCACTGGATTTATTAAAATCGTAGCAGAACAAGAAACTGGCCGAATTGTTGGTGTGCAAATATTAGCAGCAGAGGCGAGCGAAATGATTCAAACAGCGGTGCTTGCAATCCGTCATCGCATGACCGTACAAGGCTTAACCCAAGAGTTATTTCCATACCTGACGATGGTGGAAGGGCTTAAGTTGTGTGCTTTGACCTTCTTTAAGGATGTGAAGCAGCTATCATGTTGTGCGGGGTAGCGCTGTAGTCCTTTATTAATGGCGGTAATCTATATTTTATTTTACATCGCTATCAGTGCATTAAGCACGCGTATGGCGTTCATTTGCGACTCGTCAAATGCGTATTTATGTTTAAAATTTGATTCAAATATGGGGCAATTATCTAATTTCCATTTGTCAGGTGTAAAAAAATTATTAATCTTGATTGATGCTTTTAATATAACTAATTGAAAGCAACTTTTTGAAAGCCCAAAATTAATGCGTTCTGAGCAAGCATTTTTATTGGTCAACACCTCAAAATCGACCAGATAAAACCTTTATAAATAAAAAGTAATGTTGATTGAAATTTACTTTAATTAATATAAACTAGAGTTATGCAATTCAAACAGCTACGATCATTTCGTACATTTATCTTTCTGTTACTAACAGTATTCTTAACAGATACTGTTTACGCTAGCGGCATGATGGTGGCTGACCAACTGTCTGTCAATCACACAGTAAGTGCTGAAAGCCATCATCATGATGGTCATGACATGGATCAACATGAAAACCATCAGCACGATGCAGGCCAGAAACAGTCAACCAATGACCATTGCTCTAAATGCGGTCATTGCATGGCTTGTTTTACCGTTCTGCCACCTAGTCAATTAGACAATATGCAATCTCAGGTTCAAGCAATCGAAGTGAGCTTGTTTGAGCCAAGTTACCACTCGCACATCAGTGCACAGCCTCAAAGACCTCCCATTTCTTAAATAAGTCGATGGATTTAACTCAGCTTCAGGCCATTTCGGCCTGTTGCTGATTCGCCATATTTATTTTTGAAATGAGATTTCGATGAAACTATTCAACTTTTCGTTGTTTATTCTTTCTCTTGCTATAGGTGCATTTACGCCAACTTTTGCCGCGGATGCCCCTCAAGAGAACAATACCTATCAATCATCCTTTGATGACTACAAACCCTTATCTGATGACAATTTGTCAGATTGGAAATCTATAAACGTACCTTCAAACGTTGGCGGTCATGCCGGACACTCCATGGCTGGCATGCAACATAAAATAACGCCAGAGCAGATGGCTAATATGTCTTCTGAAAGTAAGGATATGCCTGGAATGGAGGGTATGGACCATAGCAAGATGGAAGGCATGGGAAATACGGACTCAGGCAGTATGAAAGGTATGGATCATAGCCAAATGAAACATGACCATGCTGCGGCGCCAATGGCAGAGATGGACCATTCTAAAATGGTTGGTATGGAGATGGATCATGGCAGTATGAAGTCCATGTCTGATAATAAACCACCAATGCAGGCTATGAAAAAAGACGACATGCCAGAGATGAGCCACGACAAAATGGCCGGGCATGATCATGCTAGCTCTGATATGAAAGCGATGGATCACTCGATGATGGGTGAGTCAAAGCCAGATGAAATGCAACCAAGTCAAAACGGTGCCGCGCAAGATGAGTCTCAACCACACGAGCATGCATCTGAACAAGGGGCTGAGCATGACGGTATGGTAATGCCTTCAATGGCTGCATCTAAAGTGCAACCCACACAATGGCAGATAATTCCTAACTTTCATCCGATTGTTGTGCATTTCCCAATTGCTTTAACCATCATCGCATTTCTATTGAGTATCGCAGCTTACGTACAACGTAGCCATCCGATCTCGGCACAGCTGGCCGCCGCTGGTCACTTTACCTTATGGCTTGCTGCAATCGGTGCTGCAACAGCAGTGTTATTTGGCTGGCTAGCTTTTAATTCAGTGAACCATGATGATGCAGGGCATGCAGCCATGTTGTTACACCGTTCTTGGGCCATTCCAACGGCTTTAGGCTTAATCCTGCTGGCTAGCTGGGATGCATGGAAATATCGTGTCAATGAAATGATATCCGTACCCATGCTGTTTGTGCTCTTCATGCTTTCTCAAGCGATTGCTGTGACAGCATGGTTGGGAGGAGAAGTAGTTTATCGACATGGCATAGGTGTGTTATCTATTCCCGCCAGTGAAGCTGTAGGGCATGATCACCACGATGGTGCTAATGCTACCTCCGCTAACAAAAGTTCTGATAAACCTACAAAACAAAATGATGATGAAAAAGGAGAATCGCATGAACACTAACTCACAACATGCAGCAATCAAATCTCGTACTTTAATCGCCATTATCAGTGCCAGTTTTGCATTCGGCGGTTGTGCTACTTTTTCTAAAGATGGTGGTTTTGGCGCTGTGCAAGATACTGCCCAAAAACACATCAAACAAGAGGTGGTTTGGCCAAAAACAGAAGGTGAAAAGAATAAAGTTACTGAACGTGTAAACGAATTATTATCTAAACGTTTAGATGTAGAGCAAGCCGTACAAATTGCGCTATTCAATAACAAAGGGTTGCAGGCAGATTTTTATAATCTTGGTATATCTGAAGCCGATTTGGTACAAGCTGGTCGCTTACCTAATCCAGGGTTCTCAATGCTTTATGCACGGAATAATGGTGAATACAAGATTGAACAAGCGCTCACGTTTAATATTTTCTCGCTTATAACCATGCCTAAAATGAAAGAGATAGAACGCCAGAGATTTGTGCAAACTCAGAAGAAAACTGCTTTTGAAGTGATTAAAATCGCAAATCACACACGTATTGCCTATTTCAACGCAGTCGCTGCAACTGAGCAAGTGCGCTATAGCGAGCAAGTAAAAGAATCTGCAGAAGCCAGCGCTGAATTAGCAAGACGGATGGTCAAGGCAGGTAACTTTAACAAGCTACAGCAAGCACGTGAGCAGAGCTTTTATGCTGATGCAGCACTAGATTACGCAAGTGCGACCAATAAGAAAGTGTCTGCCTATGAAGCACTATCACGTTTGCTAGGTGTATCAGTTGATCAGTTTAATTTGGAAGAACGTTTACCAGATTTGCCTAAGTCAATCACTGAGTTGCAACCATTTGAGAAAGCAGCTTTTGAACAGCGCCTAGATTTACAGACTATGCGGCTGGAAACTGATGCATTAGCTAAACAACTCGGGCTTACCAAGACGACACGCTTCATTAATGTACTAGAAATTGGCCCAGCAAGAGTGTTAGAAGGTCGTCGTGGCGATCCTTATAAAAAGGGTGTAGAACTTTCATTTGAATTGCCAATATTTGATTGGGGTACAGCGCGTGTTGCACGGGCTGAATCCATTTACATGCAATCGGTCAATCGGGTCGCACAAGTAGCAATCAATGCACAGTCTGAAATCCGTGAGGCCTATAACGCTTATCGCACCAATTACGATGTGACAAAGCATATACGTGATGAAATTGTGCCGCTTCGCAAAAAAATTCTGCAAGAAAACCAACTTCGCTATAACGGCATGCTGACCAGTCCATTTGAACTGTTTGGAGATGCGCGTGCGCAAGTGACAAGTGTGCAAAACTATATCGAATCTTTACGTGAATTTTGGGTGGCCAATAGCACATTACAAATGACACTTATTGGTAACTAAAATATGATTGAAGGAAATTAACATGGATTTTTCTAAATTTAACAGACGTGACTTTTTTAGATTAGCAGGTGCAGGTATAGCTGCATCCGCAGTCAGTAAAGTAGCAATGGCCGCATTGCCAGAAATTGTTTCAACAGAGCACGCTAATACCCAAGCGCCGTTGCAACCCAATACTGGCCGACCTTACAATCCAGTAGTAACACTTAATGGTTGGACTTTGCCATGGCGTATGAATAAAGGCGTAAAAGAATTTCACCTAGTAGCGGAACCCGTACTGCGTGAAATTGCACCAGGCATGAAAGCGCATCTATGGGGCTACAACGGCCAAAGCCCAGGCCCTACGATTGAAGTGGTTGAAGGGGATAAAGTAAGAATTTTTGTGACGAACCGATTACCTGAAATTACTAGTATTCACTGGCACGGACAGCCATTGCCAAACGGAATGGACGGCGTGAGTGGTTTAACACAGCCACCAATACAGCCTGGGAAAACTTTTGTCTATGAGTTTGAGGCTAAGCGTCCAGGTACCTTCATGTACCACCCACACGCCGATGAAATGGTGCAAATGGCGATGGGCATGATGGGTAGCTGGGTGACGCATCCAAAAAATCCTAAATTCATGGCCGTTGACCGAGATTTTGTATTTTTACTCAGTTCCTACGATATAGAGCCTGGTAGCTATACACCTCGGATAGCGGAAATGCTGAACTTCAATTTGTGGGCATTTAATAGCCGCGTTTTTCCAGGCATAGACCCACTGGTAGTGCGCAAAAACGACCGTGTGCGCATTCGTGCTGGCAACCTCACCATGACTAATCACCCCATCCACTTGCATGGTCATGAATTTGAAGTGACTGGCACCGATGGCGGTTGGGTGCCGAAAACGGCACGCTGGCCAGAGGTTACTACAGACATCGCAGTAGGCCAGATGCGCGCCATTGAGTTTGTGGCGAATAATCTTGGAGATTGGGCATTTCATTGCCATAAGAGTCATCACACTATGAACCCGATGGGGCATGACGTACCTACATTACTCGGTGTAAAGCAGGGAGATTTGGTGAAAAAAATTGGCAATCTAGTGCCTGACTACATGCCCATGGGTGCAACTGGTATGGCAGAGATGAGTGAAATGGCTGGCATGATGGATATGCCGCTGCCAGAGAATACACTGCCCATGATGTCTGGCACTGGTCAATTCGGTGCCATTGATATGGGTGGTATGTTCACCACGCTCAAAGTGCGTGAAGGTTTAGCGCGTAACGATTATAAAGATCCAGGGCCTTACAAAAACCCTAAAGGTACAGTAGCACATGAAGTGATTAACGATTTACCACCTGTTGAACGATCAGAAATGACTGTTCCAGAAGGCGGTACGGAAATGTCTGTACGAAAACCGATGGGGCATATGGAACATTGATTTAACTTAGCACCAGCTATAAAAATTAGTATAGCTGGTGTTGTTAATTCAATGCGTCTTTACATCTAAGAGTGTTATCGAACAGACTTTGAACACCAATTGATAGATGATAAGTTGGCAGATATTTGCTTGAATACAATGAAAAAGGAGTTTCACCATGCAAGCTGAAATTATACAAGTAACAGGAATGACCTGTGGCGGTTGTACAGCTAATGTGACACAAGCGCTTAAAACCGTTAATGGAGTTAATGATGTCACCGTTTCTTTATCCGATGGGAAGGCAACAGTGCAATATGACGAGAAATTAACCTCTCCTGAACAATTAAAATCAGCGGTAATAGGAGCTGGTTATGGGGTAGATACATCCAATACTGCACAGCAATCTCAAGGTAAAGGCTGTTGCGGATAATTGCTTTATAACAGCAGGAGTGAGACATCATGATTATAAATAGTCCTGTATTGCAAGCATTGAAAGACCCCGTCTGCGGCATGGCGGTGACAGATCAATCTCCTAACGTATTCAATTACAAAGGCAAGCCAGTTTATTTCTGTAGTGCTAGCTGCAGAGCTAAGTTTGTGGCTGATCCAGCGAAGTATTCAGATAAAAACTCAAGCTCGGATAGCAAAGTTTTAGAAACAAAATCTACTTTGTCCGAACCTATCCCCACTGGGACTATATACACTTGTCCGATGCACCCAGAGGTTCGGCAAGATCAGGCTGGAGATTGTCCAAAGTGTGGCATGGCATTAGAGCCAGAAATGCCTAGTTTAGATGATGCTGAGAGTCCAGAATTGCACGACTTTAAAAGACGATTTATCTGGACGCTTCCGCTCACTATTATCGTCACTTTCTTATCCATGCTTGGTCATCGGTTGCAGTGGTTTGAGATGACCACACAAAGTTGGATTGAACTGGTGTTAACGCTACCTATAGTGCTATGGGCAGGCTGGCCTTTCTTCGAGCGGGGTATCCAATCAGTAATCAATCGTAGTCCAAATATGTGGACGTTGATTGGATTGGGTACTGCAGCGGCTTTCATTTATAGCGTTGTGGCCACGGTTGCACCAAACGTATTCCCTGCATCATTTATGGCAATGGGTCGTGTATCCGTATACTTTGAAGCGGCAGCAGTGATTATATCGTTAACATTACTCGGCCAAATTCTAGAGCTCAAAGCACGTTCACAAACGTCTGCTGCAATAAAATCATTGCTTGGTTTATCACCTAAAACAGCTCGCAGAATAAATGCTGATGGAGTGGAAGAAGATGTTCCTCTCACGCATGTACATGTTGGTGACATGTTACGGATACGTCCAGGTGAAAAAATCCCTGTCGACGGTGTGGTGACTGAGGGTGGTAGTGCAGTAGACGAATCCATGCTCACTGGCGAGCCTATGCCAGTCAGTAAAAGCATCGGTGATAAACTCATCGGCGCAACATTAAACACCAATGGTGCACTGATCATGCGCTCTGAAAAAGTAGGTTCGCAAACTGTATTGGCCAGTATCGTGCAGATGGTCATCCAAGCCCAACGCTCCAAAGCACCGATGCAACGTATGGCAGACCAAGTGGCTGGCTACTTTGTGGTCACTGTCGTTGCAATCGCATTGCTGACATTTGTTGTTTGGGGGTTATTTGGTCCAGAACCTAGCTGGGTTTATGGATTGATCAACGCAGTGGCGGTGCTTATCATTGCATGCCCTTGCGCTTTAGGACTAGCGACTCCGATGTCAATCATGGTCGCTACTGGTAAGGCCGCAACGCAGGGTGTTCTGTTCCGCGACGCAGCCGCTATCGAAAACTTCCGTAAAGTAGATACCTTAATCGTAGACAAGACTGGTACATTGACAGAAGGAAAGCCGCGCTTTAATCAAGCTTTGGCATTATCAGGTTATACCGAAGATGAAGTATTAGGTCTAGCAGCCAGCCTTGACCAAGGCAGTGAACACCCATTAGCTGATGCTATTGTGAAAGCCGCGCGTGAAAAGGATTTGGTTATTGATAAAGTAGAAGGCTTTGAATCCAGTACGGGTATTGGTGTGCGTGGCCGTGTAAACGGCAAACAACTGGCCCTAGGTAATACTGCGCTGATGGAGCAGCTTAATATCAAAATTGAATCATTAAAAGCACAAGCAGATGAATTACGTGCTACAGGCGCAAGTGTGATGTATCTAGCAGTTGATGGTCAGCCAGCAGGGTTGCTTTCCGTGTCAGATCCAATTAAGGAAAGCACAGCCGAAGCATTGGCTACTTTAAAATCATCTGGCATGCGCGTCATCATGGCGACAGGCGATGGATTGATGACAGCAAAGTCCGTGGCCTCCAAGTTAGGTATTGATGAAGTATATGGAGAAGTTAAACCTGCAGACAAATTAGCGCTCGTAGATAAGTTGCAGCGCGAAGGTCGCATTGTGGCAATGGCTGGAGACGGTATCAACGATGCACCTGCGCTTGCCAAAGCTGACGTTGGTGTCGCTATGGGTACTGGCACTGATGTAGCGATGAATAGCGCTCAGGTAACCTTGGTTAAAGGAGACTTGCGTGGTATAGCCCAAGCTAGGGCTATTTCTGAGCAAACTATCGCTAATATGAAACAAAACTTAGGTTTTGCTTTTGTTTATAACGCATTAGGTGTGCCGCTAGCTGCGGGAGTGCTTTATCCATTCACTGGATGGTTACTCTCACCCATGATTGCAGCTTTAGCGATGAGTTTGAGTTCAGTTTCTGTGATTACGAATGCATTACGTTTGAGAAATTCTCACACATAAAATGTAGCTTTATGATTTTAACTTGAATTCACAGTCCGCTTAGGGCCGTTTTTTGCCCTTTGACCTCTGAGTTAGTTTGACACAAAGCTGCCATTCATAAATATTCATGGTTTTTAATTAATGGTCAGTGATTTTGAAAGTCAATGGTCAGTTTGTATGAGAGAATGCAACTTGGATTTACTCCCGATTAGCAAACTCATTCAAAACAAATGACTCTTCGTACCATAATTAAATACTTACCAGAAGGCTCGAAAGAAATGCTATCTCTTGAACCTTTAGTACGAAGAGCAATTGATGAGGCTGTTGCTAGGCAGAAGGCGCTTGGTTTAAAAAATTATTACGTTGATAAAAAAGGTCGGATTTACGCACGGTTACCCAATGGTAGATATGCATCAGTAAATGGCCCTGTAAAATAGGACTGATTTGCAGCTTATTTGGCACAATATTGTTCTTCCTAAGTAATTTCACTTTTTTACAATTTCTTTTCGGGCATAAACTTCACGTCCCGCAACCAGTCTGCAGGTATTGCTCATGCGCGTGTCATTTCAGAACAAACCATTGCTAATATGAAACAAAACTTAGGCTTTGCGTTTGTTTATAACGCGCTAGGGGTACCATTAGCAGTGGGCTTACTTTATCCATTCACAGGCTGGCTACTATCACCAATGATTGCAGCGTTAGCGATGAGCTTGAGTTCGGTGTCAGTAATTACCAATGCGTTACGTTTGAGAAGGCTGAACTTTTAAACTATCAATAAAGACAGAGCTTCAGAATCATTGGCGTACCCGTGGGGATTCGAACCCCACGTGATTAGGTATTAATGATCTACTGAGCTATTTTTATACTTCTAGCTTAAACGTTCTCACTAATGGGTACGTCAATCAAGTCGCGTGCTACACAAACACCATCTTTAATTACATAAGCTTCCACAAAATGTTCACCGTGAAAGGTGGTTTTTTCGATACGCTGATTTTTTCCTTCATCCAATACAATATCACCTCTAATCATCTTACGCCGTTCTGCTTCTGTACCAACATTTCTAACCTTCCATAAAAGAGTGTAGGGGGCCGGGACATCACAAGATTCAACAAAAAATCTTAAGCCTCGCCCCACTGGTAACCATACAAAAACCTTTGATAGTGCTCGGAGGTGGCCAGTATGTTGACCATTCGTGGTAACTTCACTGTTAATCTCAATATCAAACTGAATATCAACTGGAAATTGATCTTCAATAAATTGTTCAGTGGTGTATCTATTATCATTAACTGATTCGTAAACAGCGGCAGCTTTTTCAAGTTTAACAACTCCGCTTGGAAATGAGCGTCCGAAAACGTCCCGCCAAATCTTTGTTTTTTTCTTTTCAGTATCAGCATCTAACGCTTCTTGACACTTAACTGCAGCCTTTTTTGCTTTAGATTGAAACTTGCCCTTGTTATTGATACGTTGACCACTGCCAGGAGCTAACCAAAAATCTTGATGCTCTAGGTTGCCAACATAGCTAAATAATGACACAAAGAGCTGATCATAGCTGCCATATGACACTGCATCATATTTATCTGTTTGGCCAAAAAAGTTATAGATTAAAGTATCGATGAGCATGCCGCTAATATTTACACCATTAAAATTTTTCCATGCTCTAATCATTTTGCACACATGCTTGAGATTGCGATTTGTTTCTTTGTTTCTTTGGTTGACTGCATCAATCTCTTGTATGGGTTTACATATTTTCCACGTCCCGCCATTATTAGTGTCGCCAAAACGGTACCCGTCCGCATCTGCATCCCAAAAAGCTGGCAATACTTCAACCCTGAACTTACTGAACTCAATACATACCACCTGGCCATCTCCTTTAATGGTGGTGTTCGGGTATCGGGTTAGAAGAGAGTTACGTACAGCTTGTAATAGCTGTGAAGGCCCATTATTTGTATACGCTTTGTATTTTTCGTAAGTTGCCCAAGGTAATTCAAATACCATATCAAGGTCACTAATGCCATGTACAGCTGTATTTCTACCGTACGAACCTACTTGCCGACGATGAGTGAAATCTGACTCAATATCCCAAAAATCCAGATTAAGCCGTTTAGTTATTCCAGCATATGAGGTTGAGATGTCAGCCGCATTTTGTACGGCAATATTATCTCGAAACTGTTTAAATAGTGGTGCGCTCATACCTAACCTTTAGCAGAAGTGAATTAAATTAATCAATAGCAACGTAGCTTTGTAAATGAGCCCTGCGACTATTAAAAAAACAATGATTGTGAAGCTCAGTGGCCACTTATCTCTCAAAAGGCTGAACCTAAGTTGTTCGTTCATCCACTCGGTTTGGGACTGCCAGAAAAATTTGTAATGGGCGTACCAATCACTTAAAAATATCTGCTTATTAATACGTAGGCTAAAAACTTCCTTTTGGATACGCTTTAAGACTTCTGTATGTTGCGTGAGATCATCACCTGCATTCGTTGATTTAACGGTTTGGTACAGAATTCTCAATTCATGAAACTTGTCAGTAAGGGCACTGCCTGCAACTTGGTATTTATCTTTAGCATCCGTATAAAAATTGATAAATAGCGATGCAATACCAATCACAATAAATGCTGCTGAAATCGTGTTTTGTGCCAAATCAGGTATTAGCAAAGCATATATACCGACCACGAGTGAAATAAAG
>JABFSF010000045.1 GCA_013140755.1 Methylotenera sp.
ACCCCTACCCCATTGGGTGAGGGGCTTACAGCCTAAGCTAAAAATGTTTTAATCAGTGTTGATAACTTACTCACTAACTCTTTGGCTTCTGCCTCATTCATTACCAAAGGCGGCACCAAGCGCACCACTTTATCAGCGGTAACGTTAATCAACAATTTGGCTTCTAGTGCCATTTTTACTAAATCGCCACATGGTCTATCTAGCTCAATACCAATCATCATGCCAGCGTTGCGCACAGCGATGACACCTTTGGTATTTTTAAATTCAGCCTCAAAACTGGCACGAATTAAATTACCAATGTTCTCAGCATTTTCACGCAAGTTTTCTTGTTCAATGGCGTTTAATGTCGCCAACCCAGCCGCGCAAGCAAGTGGATTGCCACCGAAAGTTGAACCATGCTTACCATAAGTAAAAACCTCTGCCGCCATGCCACGCGCCAAGCACGCACCAATCGGCACGCCAGAACCCAAGCCTTTAGCAAGACTCATCACATCAGGCATGATATCGGTGTGTTGAAAGGAAAACCATGTGCCAGTGCGGCCGATGCCTGTTTGCACCTCATCTAACATCAGTAACCAGCCATTTGCATCACAAATTGTGCGCAATGCTTCAAGATATGCGCGGTTGGGGATGTTAATACCGCCTTCGCCTTGCACAGGCTCTACCAAAATCGCCACAACGTTATTTTTGCGTGAAGCCACTTGCTTAACGGCCTCAATATCATCATACGGCACGCGTACAAAACCACTTACCAATGGCTCAAAACCAGCTTGCACTTTACGATTACCTGTAGCAGAAAGTGTTGCTAAAGTACGCCCATGAAACGATTTATCCATCACGATAATTTCAGGGTTTTCAATGCCTTTATTATGCCCGTAAAGGCGTGCTAACTTAATCGCTGCCTCGTTAGCCTCGCAACCTGAATTGCAAAAAAACACTTTATCCATGCCTGAAATTTTGCACAATTTATCCGCAAGGGCTTCTTGCTCGGCAATGCCATAAATATTAGACACATGAATCAATTTAGCGGCTTGCTCGCTGATAGCTTTAACCAGCTTAGGGTGCGCATGGCCTAAACCATTTACCGCAACACCTGCGAGTGCATCTAAATATTTTTCGCCTTTATCATCCCACAGCCAAACGCCCTCACCGTGCGTAAAGGTAAGCGGTTGACGTGCATAGGTGTTCATTAAATGGTGTGACATGAATGTGTTTACTTTATTGATTATGTAATGCTAAGTGATATTTTTGTGCAAGCCTTTGAGATTAGCTCAAAATGCGGCTATTGGCAAGTTTTGCCGCATAAAACCATACCAAAATTTGCAATAATCGCTTGATAAAAATGGCAATTTAGGCAAAAATCCGTTGGGTAAAATCTGGCTTAGAATATTTTCACCAATGGCATCACCAGCCATGACAAGCGCATATTGAAATCATTTGAAAAAAACAAACCTCTCACCGCAGTTTTCTTTACCTAAACTAGGTAGTCTATGGATGCTCGTTGCCGCGCTTGGCTTTGCAATCATGGGGGCACTAGTTAAAGTTGGCGCACAGAAATTTAGTAACACTGAGCTAGTATTTTATCGTTCTATATTTGGCTTAGCGGTTATTTGGATTTACATTTTACGCAATCAACTCCCTATTACAACGCCTGTTATTGGTAAACAAATGTCGCGCGCATTGGTGGGCTTTACTTCACTCGTATTATTTTTCTATGCCATTGCACATTTACCTTTAGCAACCGCCATCACACTCAACTACACCTCACCTTTATTTTTAGCCATATTAACGCCACTCTTACTCCACGAACGTCCTAAAAGAATGCTGATTATCAGCCTGTTGATTGGCTTTACTGGCATTATCTTGCTACTTAAACCTAGCTTTAGCCAAAGTGATTGGCTTGCAGGCGTGCTGGGTTTACTCTCTGGCCTAGGCGCGGCACTGGCTTATGTGCATGTAAAACAACTAGGGTTAGCTAATGAGCCTGATTGGCGCACGGTATTTTACTTCACTCTAATCTCCACCATTGGTGCGGGCATTGGAATGCTCTTTGCCCCGCAAGGCATTTTCTCAAACCCATTTGGCATAATGCACTTGCAGCAGTTTCATCGCATCAACTGGCATGATTTACCTGTTTTGTTAGGCTTGGGACTATCCGCCACCATCGCCCAGCTTGCCATGACGCGCGCCTACCGCACTGGCGATACCATGGTAGTTGCAAGCTTGGCATATATCACCGTGCTATTAGCCAGTGTGTTTGGCGTAATATGGTGGCAAGAACATTTTAATCTACAAGAAGGCATCGCCACAGGCTTGATTATATTAAGTGGCCTTATCAGCATTCGCGTTGCGCAAAAATAATAGTCCCCTTTCTCTTTTAATGAGATAAAGTTAATGAGCGCGCGTTAATCAGTGCCTCCTAACTCTACCAAACCATCAATAAGCTCCACCAGTAAACTTTTTAATGTCCCGTAACTGTCGTTTGGTTGGGCGACCTGCGCCACGGTCACGCTGGGCAAAATCCGGTTCCCCCGTTAATTTGGCTTGTTCGCGTTTTTTGATACTGGCTTGCGTTTCACTAAATAACAGTGCGGCTTCTGGCGCACCTCTGCGGATGTTAGAAAGTGCTTTCACCTGCACTTCTATTTCAAAATCGCGTGTGCGAATATGAATCTTTTGGCTAACTTTTACCTCTTTAGCAGGCTTTGCACGTTCATTTTCTACATGCACTTTGCCAGTTTCAATGGCGGCAGTCGCCAAGCTACGCGTTTTAAAAAAACGCGCCGCCCATAGCCATTTATCTAATCGGCAATGTTCATTGGTTTGATTATCGCTTATTTTTGCCACTTGTTTTTACCTGCTTGTGCTGTCTAAAACAAACAATTTGTAGTATGTGATTGATGCAGTAATGTAGTCCGTGTGACACACAGGGAAATACAGTGGGTTAAAATCACATTATCCCCCGTATTGCATACGAGGCTAGCCAACCCTCTCCCACAGGAGGGAGGTACTTGCCTAGCCTTTTTTGGGCATATTATTTTCAAATATTTGTTTAAATCCATTGAGCGCAGTTTCGGCTAAGCGATTGATATCGGCTAAACTACGCCCTGTGAGTTGCATCATGCCATCGGCAACGGTGTTCATGGTGTAAATCTGAAACTCGCCGTTTTCAACAGCTTGAATCACACTGTCGCTTAGCATTAAGTGACGCATATTGCGCTCTGGCATTAGCACGCCTTGCTCACCATTGAAGCCAATTTTTTCACACACTCTAAAGTAGCCTTCAATTTTTTCATTTAAGCCGCCTACAGGTAACACTTCCCCATGCTGATTAAGCGCACCTGTGACGGCAATGCCTTGTTTAATGGGCACTTGCGTTAAGGCAGATAATAAAGCAAATAACTCTGCACATGAGGCTGAGTCACCATCCACGCCACTGTATTCTTGCTCAAATACCAATGAAGCAGTAAGGCTCAGCGGGTTTAATGGTGCAAAGTGATGTTGTAGCCAGCTTTGCAAAATCATGACGCCTTTGTCGTGTGTGGGACCGCTCATGGCAACTTCGCGGTCTATAGTTAATACGCCACGGCTACCCGCATAACAGTTGGCGGAAATACGCACAGGTGCGCCAAAGCTGGCATCAGATAAATCAATATGTGTGAGTCCGTTAATTTGCCCAATGGCTTCGCCCTGAACTGTAATCATCAGCTCTTGATCAATAATTGAATCGCGTATATGAGACTCAATATAGCTATGACGTGCGTATTTACGTTGTATGGCGGATTTAACATCTTCAATGGCCACTAAATTTGCACCGCGCAAGCTGGCAGCCACGGCACTTTCTAGCAGTAATTTCTCTAACACGCCAAATTGTGTGCTTAATCGCGTTTGGTCTTCTACTAGCCTGTGCATGGCTTGTAATAAGCCTGCCACAGCAGCTTTGGTCACATGGTGACAACGATGTTGCTGACATTTATAAGCAATAAAATGTGCGTAGGCGAGATAATTTTCCGCATGGGCTTTTACTTGGTCTGCAAACTCAATTTTGATTGGAAAATGCTCAAAAAAGTCTAACTTTTCGGCCAGTAATTCGTAATAATCTTCACGCGTGGCAATCAGCACCAGCTTGACTGACACAGGAATTGCCGCATGTGCGCTAATTAAGCTACTGCCTTGATTGCTACTACTGCTTAAATCTTCAATTTGCAACGTGCCGTTGCGCAAAAAGCGGTAAAGTTTTTCTAGTAATTGTGAGCCATTGGCTTCATCTGCCAAAATATCACGCAAATGCAGTAATAAACTCCCGCCATCTGCACGCAACAAGTTACCCGCGCGAAGCCGCATAAAATCAGGAATATTACTGGCTTCACTCGCACTTTCAACGCCGCCAAACAAAGATTGCAAGCTCGGATCGTTGTCGTAAAGCACAGGCGCGCTTTGCCCTGCATGATGCTCTACCAACACATTGGCGCGATACCGCCCAAAGAAGCTTTCGCTAAGCAAGGCTTCTAAATTATTATCGCCTTCACCACTGGGCTGCCATGCTTCTAGCGTTTCTACAATATCAAGTGCTATTTGGCTAAAATAGTGCGTTGGCATTTGGTCCGCGCTGATTAAGCTTAAGCTTGATTTCACACCATTAAGTTGTGCATCTAGATACATTTGCACAGGTGTGATTGTGTTTTGCTTAATTTTGGCTTCAATCAGGCCATTTAAATCTTTAGTTAATTGCCGTACAAAGTGATCTAAAGCTTGCTTGAGCTGTGTACCTGCACCTGCTGGCAATTTCAAAAATAACGGTTTGCCATTTGCATCAAACTGATACAAAGCCACTAAATCATTCGCGGTATCGTGCTTTTGGGCAGCCTCATGCATCATGCTTAACATTAAAGTGGTACGCCCAGAGCCTGGTTCACCCAATGCCAATAAATTAAACCCCGCATGACGCATATTTAAGCCAAATTCAGCGGATTTTTTAGCTTCCGCCTGCGCTACCCAAGCGGGTGTTTGCGCATGGTGTATCGCATCACCAATCAATTCAGAGGTGTCAGAAAAATTAAACGCATCTGGGTTGATAGATTGCGTGAGTTGCTGAGCTGTGAGTGTGTTTTGCATATTATTTTTTCATATTCCAGCGTGCGCTAGCATCATCATCCGCTTGCTTTGCTTCTAGCCAGCGTTCGCCTTGTGGCGTGACTTCTTTCTTCCAAAAAGGTGCCTCTGTTTTTAAGTAATCCATCATAAATTCACAGGCATTAAAAGCATCACCTCTATGCGCACTACTCACCGCAACCAAGACAATTTGATCTAAAGGTTGTAAGGTGCCAACACGGTGAATAATTAAAGCATCTACAATATCCCAACGGTTTTTTGCTTGCGAGATGATGTTTTCTAACGACTTTTCGGTCATGCCAGGGTAATGCTCTAAGGTGAGCGTTGTAATGGCATCACCTTCGTTAATGTCGCGCACTTGCCCTACAAAGCTCACCACAGCACCAATGTCTTGACGCGCTAGGCGCAGTTGCTTGAGCTCAAAGCCAATATCAAAATCTTCTGTTTGAACACGAACAGTCATCACTTAACCGACGTTAGCCACCCGTGACTGGTGGAAAAAACGCCACTTCATCACCATCATGAATAGTCGCATTATCAGCCACCAACTCATGATTAATGGCAGCGCGTACTTTAAGCTTACCCATGAGCATTTGCCCCCAAGTATCACCTCGCTTGGCCAAAAGTGCTTTGAGCTTAAGGATAGTGATTGGCTCATCGGGCAATGCTAAATCCTCGGTTGAGTAATTCAACGTTTCTTTTAACCTTGCAAAGTAAAATAGTTTAATTTTCATAAAAATAGCGATCTAATCTTCTTTATCATCAATCACATCCAGTACATCTAGCGGCTGATTTGCTAGCTCTACACGCTCAATTTGCGCAAAACGATTTGATATTTTTTGGCTAGAAATATGCACTTCTTGCGCGTTTTCATGTGCTTGGCGGATATTATCTGCGAGTTTTTTCATACGCTGATCAAAGCGACCAAAATCTTTGCTGAGCTTACCTAACTCCTCTTTAATCACATGCACTTGTTTACGTGTTTCTACATCTTTTAACACAGCGCGTGCGGTGTTGAGTACTGCCATCAGCGTGGTTGGCGAAACCACCCAAACCCGCTTATTCATGGCATATTCAATCACATCGGCATGGTAGGCGTGTAGCTCAGCAAACACCGCCTCTGCTGGAATAAACATCACGGCACCATCAGAAGTCACATTAGAAATAATGTATTTAGCTGCAATATCATCTACATGTTTTTTAACATCTAGCTTAAATTGCTTTTCAGCCAGCAATTGCTCAGCATCACTCAATTTTCTATCAAACATGCGGTGATAATTTTCAAGTGGAAACTTGCTATCTACCGCCACCGTGCCCGTAGGTTCTGGTAAAAATAAAGCACAATCAGCTCGCGTACCATTTTCAAACGTGTGTTGCATGGCAAAACTATTCACAGGCAACACGTTACGCACAAGGGCTTCTAGCTGCACCTCGCCAAATGCACCACGACTACGCTTATCGCCCAACAACTCTTGCAAACTCACCACATTGGTGGTTAAACCATCAATTTTTTTCTGCGCCTCATCAATGGTGGCTAAGCGCGCCATCACGTCAATAAACGTTTGATTGGTTTTTTTGAAACCCTCATCTAAACGCTCAGAAACTTTACCGCCAATTTGCTCAAGGCGACCATCCACCGATTTAGTTAAAGCTTCAATGCTCGCGGTAAGTTGTGCGGTGGCATGGCGCATAGTGGATTGAATCAATTCCTGCTCCGCCTTGCCCTGCTCCGCCAGTGTGATATGCAGTTTTTCTAACACGGTTTCTCGTGTCAATGACAAACTGTTATTTTGCGCTAATTGCAATGCTTGCATGGCATCACGCGTGGCTTGTAGCTCAGCGGCCACACTGGCTCGTAAACGCTCACTTGTATCTGCGGTAGCGGCACTTAATCGATCCCCCAGCTTATTCAGCCCATTGTTAAAATCCAGCAGCATTGCACGGTGCTTTTCTTCTAACTGTTGCAAAATGCGCAAATCTTTATCCAGCTGATTTTCACGCCAGATTTGCCAAGCCAGCAAGATAAAAATCGCTAACGAAATAACTAGAATTGATATTTGTATCATGAAGGGAATTATACCTGATAGCTTGTCAGACCAATGCCCGGTATTGCAAACTGACTACTCGCGATGATTCACCACCTCACCATCTTCTTTGATAAAAGTGCCAATATTGTCATTTTCTAAAATATCTAATAC
>JABFSF010000053.1 GCA_013140755.1 Methylotenera sp.
CATTACCTAAACGAAGAGGGTGAGATTATGGGGCTTGCACAAATATTAAGACAAGAGGGCCGTCAAGAGGGTCGTCAAGAAGGTCACCAAGAAGGACGTCAAGCAGAATGCATTGCTTTAGTGACACGCTTGTTAAGGCGAAAATTCGGCATCCATCCCGAACTTGAACCATCGCTGGCGCAATTGCACACCTTGCCCATTGAAAAATTGGAAGACCTAACAGATACGATTTTTGACTGGTCCGAAGCCAAAGAGTTTACCGAGTGGCTTAGACAGCAACTTGCAGAAACCAACCGAACTTGACCCCATTGATTCTGGTAATTGCCAAAAATGTCGTTGCTTGTGTTGAGGGCAAGATGTCTGCCCACCCTATTGGGCGTAAAGGTTTAATTAAATGAAATTTCTGGATATAAAAACAGACTTTGCGTTTAAAAAAGTATTTGGCAGCGACGGCTCTAAGGATTTGCTGATCAGCTTTTTAAATTCAGTAATAGAGTTTGATGGCCGGCAAACAATAACCGATCTGACCATCGTTGACCCTTACAGCATCCCTTTATTGAAGGGGATGAAAGACACCTATGTTGACGTTAAGGCAGAACTGAGTGACAACACCCGCGTCATTATCGAAATGCAAATCCTTAACCATGAAGGCTTAGAAAAAAGAATACTGTATAATGCCGCCAAAAACTATTCAATACAGCTAAAGAAAGGCGACGCTTACCATTTGCTAAACCCAGTCATTGCCTTAACCATCACCGACTTTACCTTATTTAATAGCAGCGATGACCTTATAAACCGATTTAAATTGATTGAAAAAAAGCACTTCATCAAATACAGTGACGATATCGAACTAATTTTTATTGAACTGCCAAAATTTAACAAAACAGAACAAGAACTGACCAGCATCCAAGACAAATGGCTTTATTTTATTAAAAATGCTGGCAACTTGGATTATCTTCCCAAAAATCTTAACCGGGAATTGGAAAAAGCGTTTAACATCGCCAACGAAGCCAACCTTAGCGAAGAAGAACTTGATATCCAACATAAAAAGAAAGATTGGATATACATACAAAAAAGCTCAATCGAATTTGCCACAAGAACCGGCTTAGAGCAAGGGATGGCACTAGGCATAGAGCAAGGTGAATGGAAAGAAAAATTGAAAATAATAGAAAATGCCGAACGGTTGGGCTTGCCCATACAAACTATTATGGAACTGACAGGGCTTGATGAGGCAAAAATCATGTCATTGATGTCAAAAAACGCATAAGCCATTGAACATAAAAAATTTAAAGACAAGGTTAGCAGTAATTTAAATACATCAATCGAATCTGACCCTTTAATAGCTACAAATAGTATGTGCCCACCCTATTGGACTAAAAGTACTAGTCATATTTTATCTATAACCGATAAAACCATGATTACAAGACCTGACCCCATTTTCCTTTGCATCGCCAATGTTGCCAAGAATTTCATTGGATATGTTGTGGGCAAAAAAGACTACCCACTCAATCGGGCTATGAAAATCAATCGAGTTTAAACCTTTGATCTGCTTTTATTTTGGTGGACTACTGGGCGAATCCACCATATAAATAATCAGCCTTACATGTTGAAGAGACCATGAAAGGACTACTAAATAAGCACTAAGAGCAGCTAAAAACCACCCCAACACATTAGTTATTATTACCAAAAGCATTCATGCAAAGCTTGCAATAATTTCTAAATATATAACACCAATCTACTTTACGAGTTAGCCATAGAAGGACTAATTTTGCTAAAAGAAATACGCAGCACCATCAAGAAAGCCTCTGCCCATCAAGGTCTTCGTAAATATCTTGCCAATACGGCGTGGATGTTTTCAGAACAGGTGCTTCGAATAATTACAGGTCTGTTAGTAGGAATTTACGTCGCCCGTTATTTAGGCCCAGAAAAATTTGGGCTATTCAGTTACTCTATCGCATTCATATCATTATTTTCGGCTATCTCAAAAGTTGGACTGGATGGAATAGTAGTAAGGGATCTTGTTAATGCACCGGAAAAACGTGACGCCTATCTTGGCACAGCGTTCTGGATCAAAGGTTTCGGTGTCTTAATAGCTTGCTTTGGAATTGTTGAAGTCGTCACCATAGCTAACTTTGACCCCCTCACAAAACTGTATATTTTTATCATTGCAGCAGGTCTTACTTTTCAGCCTTATGAAGTCATAGATTTCTACTTTCAATCTCGTGTACTATCAAAATACGTGTCAATGTGTAAAATGACACAACTGTTTTTATCATCTGTACTTAAGTTATATTTTGTCTATACAAATAAGGATTTGATTTGGTTTGTTGCAGTTAGCACAATAGATCAAGCTAGCTTGGGTTTGGCCTTAATTTTTGCATATTCACAGCAGAAAAATAAAAGCTTTTATTTTAAGTTTGACCGACAAGTAGCGAAGAAACTATTACGAAGTGCTAAGCCACTAATTGTTTCTGGTGTAATGGTTTCCCTTTACTCAAGCATGGATCGTATAATAATTAAAGAGTTTCTTGGCACACATCAGGTCGGATTATACGCAGCTGCTACAGGATTAACCATACCAATGTATTTCGTGCCTTATCTTTTAGCGAATTCTTTCTTCCCTGCTATATTAAGTGCTAAACAACAATCCCAAGATTTATACAACCGTAGACTTTCAACATTATATAAACTAGTAATTCTAATGGGACTTTTTGTCGGTTTTTTTGTTTCAACGTTTGCAATACAGATAATCGATATCTTATACGGCGAACAATATGAGGCCTCAGCAGAAACACTTAAAATATATATATGGAATTTTTTATTAATTTGTTTTTCAGCAATTTTCGGCAAGTGGCTTTTATCCGAAAACTTACAACGACTGATCCCGAGATTTACTACCCTAGCTATAATAATAAATATAATCGGTTGCTTACTTCTCATACCCAGATGGTCCATAGAAGGTGCGGCTATAGCAGCCGTTGCAGCACAATTGCTACCTGTACTTTTATTTGGGATTATCAACAAACATGTAAGGAGCAACCTGATTCTAATTTTTAAACGCTTTTAAAATACAATAAATTCCATTATCATAAACAATTGACAGTATAATCATCATTTCAATTAGATACTAAAGCCATAATGCCAAATATATTTATACTATTGCCTGTCTATAACCGAAGAGAAATTACAGAAAAATTCGTTAATTGCCTCTCAGCACAAACATTCTCGAATTATCACTTGATATTGATTGATGATGGATCGAATGATGGCACTGCTGACATGGTCAATTCCAAAATAGATAAGTTGACTATTCTTAAGGGGCCAGGAGATTGGTGGTGGGCTGGTAGCTTACAACAAGGATTGAAATGGTTGAAGGAAAACAAGGTGGAAGAAAACGATTTAATACTCTTTATTAATGATGACTTACTTTTCTCCGCTGATTATCTTGAGCGTGCGTGCCAAGTGATGACCAATAAAAAGGGGGTATTAATGCTATCAAGGTTTAAATCTGGAAATAGCGAGGACATAGTCGAAACAGGAGTATTTGCTGATCTGAAGCATTTAAGATTCGAACAGATAACAAGCCAAAAAGAGATCAATTGCCTATCAACACGGGGGCTTTTTGTACATTGGAAAGATGTTACTGCAATTGGTGACTTTCATCCTAAATTGTTACCACATTATTTATCTGACTATGAATATACAATCCGCGCACACAGGAAAGGGTTTAAATGTGAAACCAGTGCGGAATTGCTAATAGAACCCAACTTTGACACCACTGGATACCATAAAATTATTGAAGTGTCACTTTGGAATTTTATAAAAAAATATTTTTCAAAAAAATCGCCTAACAATCCAATCTATTGGACATCCTTTGTTTTGTTGACATCAAAACCATTATGGTTAATCCCCTCTCTTATGAGAGTATTTAAGAGAACTATCACCACGATATTCCAAGCATCTTCTGAGTCGATAAAATCATGATCGCACCAATAGCATTATTTGTTTATAACCGCCCAGAACATACACGCATTACGGTAGAGGCACTAGCAAGAAATGAGATGGCCAACGAATCTATACTTTATATTTTTTCTGACGCTGCTAAATCAATCAAAGATGCAGAATCAGTTAAGGTTGTGCGACAATATATTTCACAGATTATCGGCTTTCATCAAGTGATAATCGTTGAACAAGAAAAAAACCTTGGATTAGCTCAGTCAATTATTGGGGGTGTAACGCGCTTAATTGATCAATACGGTCGAGTAATTGTTTTAGAAGATGACTTAGAGACATCCCCATACTTCTTAAAATTTATGAATGAAGCATTAGATTTTTACGAAACCACTCCAGAAGTCATGCATATTTCTGGATGCCGTTATCCAGTTGAGCCTTTTGAAGATAAAGACACCTTCTTTCTGCATGTTCCTTTATGCTGGGGCTGGGCAACTTGGCAACGGTCGTGGGTTACGTTCGAAAAAAATATTTCAGTTATGAAACGTTTTGACCATTCTATGATTAAGCGATTTGATTTCGATAATACCTATTCTTATTGGAAACAATTAGAGCTGAACCGCAAAGGCAAAATCAATACATGGTTTGTGTTTTGGTATGCTAACTTATTTTTGCGTGGTGGACTGTCACTTTTTCCAGCAAGATCTCTGGTACATAACATTGGTATGGATGAAAGTGGCACCCACAGTCGCACAACGAACGTCTTTAATACCGCATTGAGCATAACTCCGATCAGTATAACTACCATCCCTTTAGTTGAGTCACCTGTAGGTTATGCAAAACACAGAGAGTATTTTGGCAATATCCAAGAACAATTATTAACGCGCGTCTTTCGTAAATTATGTGCTATATTCTCAGCTGAGAAAGGCAAATGAACTCTGTTTTAATAGCTATAAAATCGATAATGATTAATCCTATCACTTTATGGATAAAGTGGTTAATAACTATGTGCTATTACAAATATAAATTTTTTGGAAAGCATCTTTCAGTCGGATATATGGCAACTTTGTCTAAATGTGAGTTTGGAACACAAAACACCATCTATGAAGATGCTCGATTGATAGATACCACAGTAGGCGATTATAGCTATATAGGTCCGCGCAGTAGGTTAGCCAACGTAAAAATTGGTAAATTTTCTTGTATTGCGCCAGATGTAATTATTGGCCTTGGCACACATCCATCTCGTAAATTTGTGTCTATCCATCCTGCATTTTTCTCACCTAATCGACAAGCTGGTTTTTCTTTTGTGTCTCATGCTACCTTTCAAGAACATGAGCATTGCAATATTGGGAATGATGTTTGGATAGGTGCTCGAGCTATTGTTCTTGATGGCGTATCAATCGGTGATGGTGCAATTGTTGGTGCGGGAGCAGTTGTTACTAAAGATGTGCCAGCTTATGCCATCGTGGTCGGAACTCCAGCAAAAATAGTACGTTATCGTTTTGATCAGTCTGATATCAACTATTTACAAAAATTCAAATGGTGGGATAGAGACTTTATATGGCTACAAGAAAATCACCAGCAATTTAATGACATTAAAGAATTCTGCCAACATCAAACTAGATAGCCAATGTTAAACAAACTTTTATTAATTCATCGTTACCCTTATTACATTAGAAAATTATTGGAGTATCGTGTCCTTAAATATTTTGTGGGATTGGCTGGCGCAAAAGTATCAAAAAGAGTGCGGTTTTACGGCATGCCAATTATTTCAATGCATAAAAACTCCGAAATCGTCATCGGTGAAAGCTGCGTATTATGCTCACGTTCAGACATGACGGACCTTGGTGTCAATCACCAGGTGGTATTGCGCACACTTCGCTCTGGCGCTTCTATCGTAATCGGCAATGATACAGGTATAAGTGGCGGCGCAATCTGTGCAGCTATTCGCGTTGAAATTGGCAATGAATGTTTAATTGGAGCTAACGTAACTATTTCAGATACTGATTTTCACGCAATAAGCCCTATCGGGCGACGCTACAATCAGAACCCTCAAGACATAGCTGCTGCTCAAATAATTATTGAAGATAACGTTTTTATTGGGACGGGCTCTATTGTGCTTAAAGGTGTCCGTATTGGAAAAAACAGTGTTGTTGGGGCAGGATCTGTTGTAACGAAAAATGTACCATCAAATACAATTGTCGCAGGCAACCCTGCAAGAATTATAAGGTCTATATGAATAACCTATTAACCTATAACATTTTCTAACCTAAGTAAAGTTAATGAGACGTTTGATTGAATTCTTGGTATTTATTATGCTTTTAACTTCGTCTCGAGCAATTTTTAGGTTGATTTTGGACGGCGGGGCTGTTGACCAAACTGCGCATTTGGAAGAAAGCGGATCAAATACCTTTCTGGGCTATATGTTTCTGGGATGGAAACTGATAATTTTGTTAATTTTTACTTTCTTGCTGCTAACTAAACGGTTGGGCAAATTAAAATTTGGAACACAATGGGGTTTCCTAATCATATTATGCTTCTTATCAATGGCATGGGCTAAGTACCCAGATCCTGTACGTGTCAGCTCTTTCATGATTTTATGCTCATATCTACTAGTATTATTACATTTTGAAATATGCGGATGGCTAAGAGCGATGCGGTTTATAAAGAACGTGTTTTTACTTATTTCTATTTTGTCAATTGCCTTTGCGCTATTACTTCCGAGTTACGGCATTTCTGTCGGCGAGGAACACCAGGGCAAATGGCAAGGTGTATTCGCGCACAAAAATGAACTGGGTTTATTTGCCTCTCTAGCTTATGTGTTTTTCTTGAGCTGGCATAGGTTTGAAAAGTCGTTATCGACAAAAGTTGGCATTATAGTTTCTGCAATGTTGATACTTGGCTGTGTAAGTACGACAGCGTATTCTTGTTTGGCAATAGTATCTTTACTATTCTTATTTCTACAATTGTCGTCCACTAGAAAAATTATTTTTTCTTGGCGTTATATGCTTTTAGTACTTGTATTGCTGGGGTGCATTTATGCGATTTATGCCTCAATTAACTCATCAATCCTTATTTCAATTGGTGAAAAAGACAGCTCATTTTCTAACCGTAACTTAATTTGGGCATACCTTTTGACGCAATCTTATAATGCCATTTGGCTAGGTCATGGTTTAGAACAGATAAGTGCGTCTGTTATGACTGACAACTCAAGCTTTCAGGAAAGTGTTGGCTTTGTAGTAGGAACGGCACACAATGGCTTTGTTGATGCCATACATGCGTTAGGTCTTGTTGGACTCAT
>JABFSF010000090.1 GCA_013140755.1 Methylotenera sp.
GGGCTTAATCGCTCAACCAAAGCCGCACCCTCAAACAAAATAGCGAGTTGCTGACCCAAAGCCTCAGGGTCTTTTGCACCAGCAATGGCGGCGATTTTTGATAAGTAACCTTGTAATTCGACGGCTAACACAGCGGAATATTTGTTGATGGGGTGTGCTGGGTCAGGAAACTCTACTGAGGCAATATGAAACGGTAAGCCGTGAAATGCAGGAGTGGAAATCCACATTTCTACTAAAGCGCAAAGCTCAAATAAAATCTCGATAGAAGTTGCCTTTTTATTGCTTAAACGGTCGTTTAACCATGTGTAGAATTTATCAGACTTATCGCGTAAATACGCAATGATTAGCTCATTCTTACTAGGGAAGTGCTTGTAAAGTGTTGCTTTGGCAACACCTGCTTCGGCGATAATCGTATCCACCCCTGAGGCTTGAATGCCGCGAGTTTCAAATAAACTGGTAGCAGCGGTGAGTATTTTTTCGTACATGGTGATTGGGCTGTTCATGATATTTCCTTTATCACCCTAGGCAGGCGAGGGGTGCATGAGCTGTTGTGGATATAGGCAATTGACATACCCTAATGCAAGGCGCAAATCTTTTACGTGATGCACGTCAATCGTTCCTGTATTCACAAACATTAAAAACGCATTACGTTGTTCAGGAGCCAGCATAGCAGCTTGTGGCATCTGGCAAGTACCCGCTTTCATTTTGTGATAAGTCAACTCTAACATGCTGATGGTAACTGGGTCAGGTGAGTTATTCACGCTTAAAACAAGCGGTAATGTGGGCGTAATAGATGGTTGAGAATGTCGGTGTACATTTATCGAGAAATGGGTGAATGTGGCAAGCAGCATTATTATTGAAAAAAGTATTAGTACTGGCTTTTCATTTTTGGGCGTTGCGATATTTTGTACGGCGCGGTTGACCAATTGCCATGCATCATTTGAGTCATTTTGCGACTCAATTTGTATAGCACCAATGACTAAAAATAACAATTGATCAATCACAACCTCTGGCTGCTTAATGTCTGTTTTGCTAATACTGGCATGGATAATAGTTTTTAAAGCTTGCGCGTGTTCAATAGAAAAAGTTTGTGCTAACCCGTGTAAATGGCAGTTTGAAACTCGCGCAATATTCCATTGGTGAATTTGGGCAGAAAGCCCATATAAGCAGGCATTAGAACGCTTGCAACTAAGTTGTGTAAGGATGCGCAACCACAGCAAGCTAAGGCGGCTTGTGTTCAAAGTAATGCTCATTTAAACCCCTGTGACATTTAATAATATCATTAAAAAATGCTTGCGTAATGTGTTTCATTAGGATTACACTGCAAATTAAGTGAACAGACCTGTCTGCATTTTAACGTCAATCCAGACTAAATGCAAATTGAATAATAAACCAACTATGCAAAAATTGATGTCTATATTAAAAGCGCATTACGAAACCATGTTGTATTTATTTGCCGTGGCTTTGTTATTGCTAGCACTCATCAAGCCAGAAGTGCAATTGAAGCAGGAGGTGCATAATTACTTGCTGATTGCCGATGTTTCGCAAAGCATGAATGCTGAAGACGTGAAAGTGAATAATCTGCCAGTGAGCAGGCTGGTTTATACCCAGCATTTAATGCGTGAATTGGTGAGAACTTCGCCTTGCGGAACATATATTAGTGTGGGGGTCTTTGCGGCTGAAAATGTGGCATTGTTGTTGATGCCTTTAGAAGTGTGCGCAAATGTTGACATCATTCACGATACCATTGACCACTTGCAATGGCGTATGTCTTGGGCGGGCAATAGCCGCATTACTTTTGGAATTAAGGCAGCAGAAGCGACTTTTGACTACCTGAATAGCCCCACGCAAATGCTGTTTTTTACCGATGGTGATGAGGCACCAAAGGCTAATGCCATTAACAAGCTAGATTTAAGCGGTATGCGTATCGGTAAAAATGTGATTTTTGTCGGTATTGGCGGCCATGAGCTAGTATCAATTAAGCGTTTTAATGCCAATAATCAATTTGTTGGCTACTGGGGCACAGATGCGGCGGCAGATGCAGGCGCAGTCGGCGCAAATTATGCCGACGCCAGCAAAGATGACCCTGACCCAGTGGTCGCGTATTCTGAATTTGACCGTTATTTATCCAAACAAGAAACTGAATATTTAAAAAGCATTGCTAGTGAAATAAAAGGGCAATATGTGGAAGGCTTAGATGCACCAGCGTTTTATCAATTTGTGCAATCACAAGCTCCAGTGGCTAAATTTGTAACCGCATATTCGCTACGCTGGCTGTATTTATTGCTGGCAGCCTTAGCAGTTTTAGCCATATATTTGCCTGATTTGCTTTATCGGCTGAGGCAAAGAAGCACCTAATTCTGGATGATTAAACTTAATTATAAAATTAAAATTTGCTGGACCACTAACATTATCCAATCTGGATGATTAAGCTCAGGAAACATTCTGTTACATTGTGATAACGATTTGTAATATTGCGTTACCGCTTAACTATTTAACCCATGCAGTAACTAAAAGGAAACTTTATGTCACCACCATTAGACGCTCAACTCACCGATGTGCGCGCGCACGCACTTAAACTTGAAGATGAAGTGAATAAAGTCATCGTCGGGCAAACTAAAGCTGTTCGCTTGATGAATACGGCTATTTTTGCGCGTGGGCATGTGTTGCTAGATGGTGGCGTGGGTGTGGGAAAAACCACGCTGTTGCAAGCGATTGCGCGCGGTATCGGCGGGGCTTACGAGCGTATTGAAGGCACTGTGGATTTAATGCCTAACGACTTGATTTATCATACTTTTTTAGGCGATGATGGTCGCCCGAAAATTGATGAAGGCCCGTTATTACGTGCGGGTGAAAATTTATCGGTATTCTTCTTTAATGAAATCAACCGCGCTCGTCCACAAGTTCACGCCTTAATGTTGCGCGTAATGGCAGAGCGCCATGTGAGCGCGTTTAAAAAAGAATATCGTTTGCCGCACATGATTGTGTTTGCTGACCGCAACCAAGTGGAAAAGAACGAAACATTTGAAATCCCTTCTGCTGCGCGTGACCGTTTTATGATGGAAATTCCAATTGAGATTCCAACCGACCGCGACATGAAAAAGTCACTGGTATTTAATACCAAGTTTCAAAATGCGGAAAAACTCACGCAACAAGTAGAAAGTGGCATTTTACATTTTGACCAACTTAATGCGTTCTCAGAGTTATTGCAAAACCATATTAAATCAAGCGATGTATTAGAAGAATACGCGCTAGATTTATGGGATGCGACACAGCACCCAGAAAAATTTGGCGTAAAAATGGAAAGCGTGGATGTGACGCGCGTCATTCAAACAGGCGCAAGCCCACGCGGTATGGGTATGTTGATGAAGGCGGCACGCGTGAATGCGTGGCTCAATAATCGTGACAGCATGTACCCTGAAGATATTCATGCCGTTTTCCATGAAGTGATTTCTCATCGCTTGGTATTTAACTCAATGTATGAAAACCGCAGAACCGCGCTTGCACGTGAGCTAACCGCCAATATTATGAGCACGGTAGCGGTGCCTAGTGCTACGTTTAGCAAAGCGGCTTAAACACAAATGAGCTTAGCCATACGCAATGCGGCGGATGTCGCTTACGCCAAACCTTTTGAGTACATTGTTTCTTGGAAATCGGCGAGCCTGCAATTGGGAGACCATCGCGGCACCCAGCGCGGCTTGGGGCTAGACTATCGCGGTAATGTCAATTTTGTAGATTACCCCGATGCACGGCGCATGGATATTCGCCAAACCATGCGCGACCCTTTTGAGCAAGTGCAGGTGCGCCAGTTTAACCAAGAAAGCACCACGCCAATTTATGCCGTGTGCGATTTGTCTAGCTCCATGCAGTTTAAAGGCAAACAGCGTAAGTTAGATAAAGCGATAGAAATTGCCACAGCGGTGGCGAACTCAGCTTACCAAACTGGTGATGTATTTAGTTTTATTGGCTACAACGACCACGTGCTTGAAGATTTCACCTTGCCTTTAAGCCGCAATCTGCATCAATCAAAAGAAGCCATTGCGCAACTGCACGATTATCACAAAATGCGCGTGGGTGCTGAAGGCATTAGCGACGTGCCTAATTTTCTCGGGAAAAACCGTGGGCTAGTGTTTTGGATTTCAGACTTTCACATGCCGTTAGCCGTGATTGAGCAAACGCTCACCGCCATGTCTGCGCATCAAGTGATTCCAGTCGTGCTGTGGGATGACGAAGAGTACAAAAAATTACCCAAGTTTGGCTTTGGCACCATGATAGACCACGAAACTGGCTTGAATAAAACCCTGTTTTTTCGGTATGAAGTGAGAGCAAAATTTATCACCACATTTAATGAACGCAGGCACGCATTAGAAGCTTTATTTTTAAAGTTTGATTCGCCCGCGCTGTTTATGCACGCTGATTACAAGCCAGAAACCGTGACGCATTATTTTGAACATAATATGAGCTTATAAGCAGATAAAGAATGAAAAAATCAATTATAAAGCAATGGATTACCGTACTTATTGTTGGCTTGATACTTGCCAGCCCCGCATTACATGCGGCACAAGATAATGCTGCAAAAATCGTATCTATCACCAACCCAACCCAAACTTTCGGCGTGCAGATTGGTGATAAATTAATCCGCAAAATCGTGTTAGAAGTCCCCGCGCCTTATAAAATCGCTGAAGGTGCATTCCCAAAAAAAGGCAGTAAAACCAATGGCGCAGAGCTAGTAGAAGTGGATGTGCAAACAGGACAAAATAAAGTAAGTGCCACTTACACGCTGACTTTAGCTTACCAAACATTCACCAACCCGAGTAAACCTACCATCATGCACTTGCCCGCAGAAAAGCTAAACCTCACTGGCGGTGCAAAAGTTGAGGTCTTAGAAGTGCCTGCTTGGGGCTTTTGGCTTTCACCCATTGTCAATGGCGGTATAGAAACTGCGCAAAAAAATATTCAGCCTGAAGCTACCCCACCTTTGGTGGATATTGGCGCACACAAAACGCGGCTTGCCCTATTTGCCAGCCTGTTAGTGGCTAGTTTGCTTGCGCTGCTCTATATCAATGCCGATGGTAATTGGCTACCGTTTATGGGCGGTTCGTTTGCTAAGGCGCATCGCCAATTAAAACGCATGGCTAAATCATCCGCCGCTAAAACCACCGCGCATGAAAAACAAGCTTTGGTGTATATCCACCAGGCGTTTAATCAACATTTTGGTGCCAATATGTTTGCTCGCGATATTGAGCCATTTATGGCTAAGCACTCCAGCTTTAAAAAGATGAAAGCAGAAATCACACAATTTTTTGATGCCTCAAACCAATCCTTATATGCAGTTGAACAGTGCGACAGCCAAAAAATCATTGCTGATTTAACAAGCTTGAGTAAGCAGTTGCGTGATTGTGAGCGGGGCATCTGATGGAGGTTCTAACCCCTTGGGCATTGTTGCTATTGCCCATCGTGCTGTTGCCTTTTTTGCTCAAAGGTCATCAAGGGCAAGTTTACACTTGGCTGGAGATGCTACCCGAAGACCAACTTTCAGATAGGCTGAATCTAGCGGTTAAAATGATCACGGCTTTATTGCTTGCCAGCATAGTGCTTGCGCTAGCTAACCCAAAAGGGCGCGATGAGAAAGTGCAAAGGGTGGGCAAAGGCGCACAAACGGTGATGGTGATAGACCGCAGTGTGAGTATGGATCATCCTTTTGTGGGCGATAACTTGGGTAATGTGGCGGAGATTAAATCAGTCGCGGCGCGGCGCATTATTACGCAATTTATTGATTCGCGCCCTTATGACATGATGGGCGTGGTGGGCTTTACCAACTCGGCGTTATATGGCGTAAAAATTACCACCAATCGCGATGCGATTCATTCAGCAATTATTGCCGCAACTAGCCCATCACTCAATCAAACTAATATCGGCGCAGGTTTAACTGAGGGTGTGGCGCTATTTGATAAGATAGAAAATTCAGGTTCACGTGCGATTATTTTGTTGTCAGATGGTGCGGGCAAGCTAAGCCCAAGAGTGAAATTTTTACTCAGCCAACGCTTAAAAGAACGCAAACTCAGCATTTACTGGATTATGTTGCGCGAACCAGGTGAACCCAGCATTTTTACCAAAGAAGAATATGCGGCAGACCGCGTGCCTAACTCCATCGTGTTACATAAATATTTTCAAGCACTTGGGCTGAAATATAACGCGTATGAAGCAGAAGATGCGGAATCATTGCAATCGGCCATTCGCGATATTGATTCACGCGAGAAAAAAGCCATTCAATACACTGAAACCATCGCAGGCTATGATTATTCACGCGTGTTTATCATCATTGCGCTGGTGTTGGGCTTGCTACTTTTAGCGATTAAAAACTTAAAAATTCATGATTAAAGGGCGCACCCATGAAGAAAAAGACTGGTTTTAAAATAAATAGTCACCGAAAAAATGTATTGCTCATATTGGCCTTGTTAGTGGGCTTGGTAGGCACGGCTTATGAGGGCTATCAAGCCAATAAAGTCAGCAAAATTAACCGCGCCTTACAATCAGGTGAAGTGATTAATGACGAAAGTTATCCGCTTCACAAAAAGTTTGCCGATGCTTATCAGCAAGGCAAAACAGGCAACTTTAAGCACGCCGCTCAAGGCTTTAGGCAAACGCTAGAAATGGCCAATAAAAAAGGCGAGCAAGCTTTTGAAGTAAGCTCACAGCTTAAAGCCAAGTTGTATTACAACATCGGCAATAACTTGTTTCGCTCAGGTTTGCAACGTTTAGTCACGGCCGATGGCGCGATTCAAGAAGAGGCAAAATTTGATTACCTGCAAGCCAAAGCCTCTTACGAACAAGCTTTAAAGCTAGACTCTAACTTGCGCGCGGCAAAATTTAACCTCAGTTTGTTGCTGAGTGTGATTCCAGATAATATCAAAATTGTACCGCAAGACCCATCAGGCATGGAAATTAGTAATTTGCCGCAAGGTTTGCCATGAAAAAGCTGTTAAATCGATTAAAAGACAACTACGAAACGGTATTATTGGCTTTAGCTTCACTGTTTTTATTGCTGGCTTTAATCAAGCCACAAATACAACTAAAGCAAGAAGTGCATAATTACTTGCTGGTGGCTGATGTTTCGCAAAGCATGAATGCTGAAGACATGAAAGTAAATAACTTGCCCGTGAGTAGGTTGGTTTATACGCAGCATATGATGAAAAATGTGGTAAAAACTTCGCCCTGCGGCACCTATGTAAGCGTGGGCATTTTTGCGGCTGAAAATGTAGCCTTGTTGATTATGCCGCTTGAAGTATGCAAAAACTTTGACATTATTAACGATACCATTGACCACTTAGAATGGCGCATGGCGTGGAGCGGTAATAGCCGCATGACTTTTGGTGTGAAGGCCGCAGAGGCGACTTTTGACTATTTAAATATCCCAGCACAAATGTTATTTTTTACCGATGGCGATGAATCGCCCAAAGCCAACGGCATTAACAAGCTGGATATTAGCAACGTGCGCATCGGCAAAAACGTGATTTTTGTGGGCATTGGTGGGCATGAACCTGCGCCAATTAAACGTTTTAACGCGAACAATAAATTTGTTGGCTATTGGGGCACAGATGCCGCAGCCGAAAGCGCGGGTGGTGGCATTATGTATAACGATGCCAGCTTAGATGACCCTGACCCACCTGTGGCTTATGCAGAGTTTGACCGCTATTTATCCACACAAGATGTGGAACATTTAAAAGCAATGACCGCAGAAATTAAAGGGCAATATGTAGAAGGCTTAGATAAACCAGAGTTTTATAGCTTTGTACAATCACAAACGCCTGCGGCAAAATTTGTGACAGATTATTCGGTGCGTTGGATATTTTTAATGATGACCACCATGCTGATACTCGCCACTTACTTGCCTGATGTGCGGGCTCATTGGCTTTATAAAAGCCGAGTATCGGGCTAAGCGTACTTAAAACTGCCCTGTATTGCTACGGGGTAATCACTAAACGACTGGTTGTTGACCGTAGTTGTTTTTGCCTGCGTCGTTAGCTTTTACGTTTAAGTAAATCCAGTGTACAAGCGTCAGTAAAAACACAAGTAAGCCTAATCCCGTAAATGCATAATTCCCGTTTACTACTGTAAGTGCCATAACCGCCAAACATGCTTTTAACGCGAAACGCCATTTGTTTAATGATGAAGCTTGCGGAATCAAGGTTTCGAGCCTCGATTTATTTCTTTGCATCAAGGCTACGTTTTCTTAACGGTTTCGAGCCATTCAACGAATTTATTAACTTCAGATAATGCAAAGAACAATTTTTCATGGGTAATATGAACAGTTGGGGGGATAAGCCAACTGCGCATCCCCTCCTCAATATCAGAGTAAAAAAATGATTCTTCTCTACTGTTAATGAAGAATGGATGAGGTAGCTTTTCAAGGTCTGTGAATGAATAATGTGAACTGTCTCTAGTAATTGATTCAGGGTGCTGAACTCTATTTCTTGCTAAAATAATCTCTTCCAAAACTTTAAAGTCAGCAGGGCTGTCATCAAATTGAATTTGATAATGGTGCGCGAAGTAATCCTTATATCCATTTAGCCACCCATTCGTCTTATAGTCAGGTTTAAATAAGCTGTTAGCTGGACAGCCTCGCTGGCTCACTGTCTCCTTGAAATATAATTGAAATGTGGCTGCAAGCATGGATATGCATGTACGCCCAAGAACCTAGAGAGACTCTTCAGCCTCTAACCAATCTTCTAGGAAGGGAGGTTCAGGGTCTTCGCTATACGGTGCTGCAAATGGCACTTCGTTAGATTCAATAAGTCGCTTACGTTCAATATATACAGCCGAGGATATTACATAAAGTTGCTTAATAAATTTTACCCGCTGATTCAAAAAATATTGTATGTCCATCAATCAATCATCGCATCAATAAACTCAGCGGCATTAAACGGGCGTAAATCATCAATGCCTTCACCAATGCCAATAAAGCGAATCGGTATTGGGCGAGCTTCGGCGATTGCCGCGATAACGCCACCTTTAGCCGTACCATCTAGTTTACTAAGTACCAAGCCTGTTACGCCTAAAGCATCGTCAAAGGTTTTAACTTGGGTTACAGCATTTTGACCAGTGTTGGCATCTAATACCAATAGCACTTCATGCGGGGCATTGGGGAGCGCTTTGTTCATTACGCGCTTTACTTTGGCGATTTCATCCATTAAGTGCATTTGCGTAGGCAGGCGGCCAGCTGTGTCGGCCAATACGATGTCTATATTTTTGGCAATAGCTGAATTGATCGCATCAAACATCACCGCAGCAGGGTCGCCACTGGTTTGCGCTACCACGTGTACATTGTTGCGCTCACCCCATACTTGCAGTTGCTCACGCGCAGCGGCTCTAAAGGTGTCACCTGCGGCAATGAGTACGCTTTTGCCTTGTGATTGAAAATGTTTAGCAAGCTTGCCGATAGAGGTGGTTTTGCCTGCGCCATTCACCCCTGCCAACATAATAATAAAAGGCTTGTGAGTGCTGGTTTCTAGCGGTTGTTGCAGGGGGGTGAGTAGGTCAGACATTGCAGCTTTGAGTGCGGCTTTGAGTTGCACGGTGTCGTCTAAATTTTGTGCTTTAACCCGGTTTTTAATGTCATCTAATAAGTTCTTAGTGGCGTTCACGCCTACGTCTGAAGTGAGTAAAATCGTTTCAAGCTCTTCATACACTTCAGCATCAATTTTACCACCACCGAATAAGCTTGCAAGTTGGTTGCCAAGCTGGCTGCGTGTTTTGGCTAAGCCTTGTTTTAAGCGTTCTGCCCAACTTTTAGTGGGAGTGATTTCGGCGGTGTTCGCTTCAGCGGCGGGCGGGGTTTTATCTTTTTTGAAAAAATCGAACATAGGTTTTAATGGTGCATAATTTAAATTAAACAGGGCTAGCATTAGCTTCCAAATAACCCGTTACTTCTAAGCCAAAGCCTGCCATGCTGGGCATTTTGCGCGGGTTAGCAAGCAGTTTCATTTTTCGCACGCCGCAGTCGCGCAAAATTTGCGAGCCGATGCCGTAAGTGCGTAACTCTTGATTAAATCGAATCGGCTCATCTGCGCCTTGAATGCGCGCTACAATGGATTCGCCAGTTTCCGCTTGGCGCAGTAATACCATTACACCAACTTCAGCATCGGCAATGGTTTTCATGGCGTTAAGCGTGTTCCAGCTATGTGAGCAGTTACTGCTGTCTAATAAATCAAATACTGAAAGCGGCTCGTGTACGCGCACCAGCACTTCTTGGTTGGGCGTGGGCGTGCCTTTCATTAACACTAAGTGGGTTTCTTTACCGATTTTGTCGTGGTAGGCAATGAGTGTCATTTCGCCATAGGGTGTTTGCACCATGCGCTCGGCTGTGCGCTCAATCAAGCTTTCTGTCTCAGCACGGTAGTGAATTAAATCGGCAATAGTGCCAATTTTTAAGCCATGCTCGGCGGCAAATATCATTAAATCTGGTAGGCGTGCCATGCTACCATCGTCTTTTAAAATTTCGCAAATGACGCTGGCAGGCTCTAAACCTGCAAGTTGTGCTAAATCGCAGCCTGCCTCAGTGTGACCAGCACGTACCAGCACGCCACCATCCATCGCGGTGAGTGGAAACACATGACCAGGGCTGACAATATCAGCAGGTTTGGCAGTTTTTGCCACAGCAGCTTGAATAGTACGTGCGCGGTCAGCCGCAGAAATTCCCGTGGTGACGCCTTCAGCCGCTTCAATTGAAACCGTAAAATTGGTGCCCATGCGTGCGCCGTTTTTTTGCACCATTTTGTTTAATTTGAGTTGATTACAGCGTGCGTCAGTAAGCGTTAAGCAAATCAATCCACGACCATGCTTTGCCATAAAGTTAATGTGTTCCGCAGTTGCAAATTCTGCCGCGAGAACCAAATCTCCTTCGTTTTCGCGGTGTTCATCATCCACCAACACCACCATGCGACCTTGTTTGATTTCTGCAATAATTTCTTGAGCAGGGCTAATTTGATTACTCATTTGATACGCTCGCTGATTCTTGTTCCCAAAGCGTCATGCGCTCAACATAACGTGCAATTTGGTCAACCTCTAAATTGATACGGCTACCCGCTTTTAGCCATTTTAAAGTCGTGTTTTCAAGGGTATGGGGGATTAAGTTAATGCTAAATTCATCGCCTATGACTTGATTGACAGTCAGGCTTACGCCATCCACACAAATCGAGCCTTTTACGGTAATGTATTTAGAAATGGCATGTGGCGCGCGAAGATTTAATTGCCAGCATTCGCCAAGTGACTCAAAACTGACCACTTCACCCACGCCGTCCACATGACCACTCATCAAGTGCCCACCTAGTCTATCAGATAAGCGCAACGCTTTTTCTAAATTAACAGGGTGTGCGTATTGCAAACCCTCGGTAACCGAGAGTGTTTCTTTTGAAACATGCGCCTCAAAATGAGATGCGCCTAACGTAATCACGGTGAGGCATACACCATTGACGGCGATGCTATCGCCCAATTGTACATCGCCCATATCGAGTTGGTGGGTAGAAATAGCAAGCTGTACATCGTTACCTATTGGCGTAACTTGTGTGATTGCTCCGACGGATTGAATGATTCCTGTAAACATAGTGAGATTTTAACCTATATCGCATTTTTATTAAGAAATTATGGCTTATTCACACGCGATGGTCATCTGCTCAATTAAAATTGAGCCGACTTGTTTGGAGCCTTGTACCAACACATCATTGCCAATAGAGACAATGTTTTTCAGCATATCAGCCATATTGCTGGCAATGGTGATTTCTTCTACAGGGTGAATAATCACGCCGTTTTCTACCCAAAAGCCAGCCGCACCGCGTGAGTAGTCACCTGTTACCATGTTCATGCCGTGACCGAGTAATTCAGTGACCACTAAGCCTGTGTCCATTTGTTTGAGTAAGCCTGCAAAATCACAATCGCCAGACCGCACGATTAAATTATGGTTGCCGCCTGCGTTGCCTGTGGTTTTCATGCCGAGTTTACGGGCGGAATAGCTGCCCAGCATGTAGCTTTGTAGCACACCATCTTGCACCAATTGGCGTGGGTGGGTTGCCACACCTTCGTTATCAAATGGGCTGCTGGCCAGACCTTTTTTAATGAATGGATCCTCGTAAATATTGAGCAATGGCGAGGCAATTTGTTTGCCTAAGCTATCTAACAAAAATGAGGATTTTCGGTATAAATTGCCACCAGAAATAGCACTTATTAGGGTTGAAATAATGCCACTTGCTAATGCTGCTTCAAACAACACAGGCACTTGGCAGGTTTTGATTTTCTGAGCATTCAAGCGGCGTAATGTGCGCTCACCCGCAATTTTCCCTACTTCGCTGGCAGGCAGTAAATCTGAGGCTTCGCGAGCAGTACTATACCAATAATCGCGCTGCATACTATCGGCAGATTCTGCAATAACCGAGCAGCTGATGCCGTGTCTTGAGCTAAGATAGCCACCAGTAAAGCCGTGACTGTTACTGTAGGCAAAAAAACCTTCACCTGTTGAAACGTTTGCACCTTCTGAATTGCTAATGCGGTTATCTACGCTTAATGCGGCCTCTTCACAGGTTTTTGCAATCGCAATCGCTTCATCCACTGAAATGCGCCAAGGGTGATGCAATGCTAAATCTGGAATGTCTTTTGCCATTAAATCAGCATCTGCTAAGCCGCAAAATTCATCTTGCGCTGTATATTTTGCAATATTACAAGCTGCGGAAACGGTATCTTTTAATGCCTGTGGGCTTAGATCAGATGTGCTGGCATGACCTTTTTGTTTGCCAAAATAAACAGTGACAGACATGCCTTTATCGCGGTTGTACTCAATATTTTCAGTCTCGCCCAAGCGCACTGAAACGTTTTGCCCGATACTCATGCTTAGTTCTGCTTCAGCAGCACTTGCACCTTGTGCTTTGGCTACCTTGAGCACATCTTCTGACATCTGCTTAATTTCATCTAAAGTGTAACTAAATCGTGAGGTTGCCATGATATTTCCGTGGATATTTTAGGTAAAAAGAGGTTGTTTAAGGTGCCTGAGTTACAAGTACTAAAAACACAAGGCTGTTATAATACCGCAACATGAAAACGAAAAAGACAAACTCAGGCACTGATTTTAGTTTTGACGCAAATTTAGCCGCCAAGCAAAATGCAGAAGAAATCATCAGTAAAACGCAACTTAAAGCACAAGCCGATGCACAACAAGCTTTAGGCGTGCGCTTATGTGAGCTTTCTAAAGAAAAGCTGGCTAAACTTGATTTGCCAGAAGCTTTACTTACTGCTGTGTTAGAGAGTAAAAAAATCACCGCTAATGGTGCAATGCGCCGCCATAAACAGTACTTAGGCAGGCTCATGCGTGAGATTGATACCGCGCCGATTGAAGACCAATTAGCAAAGTGGGATGGCAAACATACGGCTGAAAATGCATACTTTCACGGCTTAGAACGCTGGCGTGACCGCATGATTAGTGACGTGAATGTATTGAATGAATTTATTGCGCAACACCCACAAACTGACCCGCTAGCAATTCAGCAACTACGCACTTTGGTGCGCAATGCGCAAAAAGAGTTAGCCGCGAGCAAATCGCCCAAAAGTAGCCGTGAGATATTTAAATTGCTGCGTGAGTTAACGCAAACTTCTGATAATACTGAAAATGAAATGCCTAATGAATAAGTATATAAATCAGATTTACTTATTGATATTGCTGGCGTTAATGCCCAGCTTTGCGTTTACGGCTGAAGCAGGCACATCACTAAACCTCACCAGCCATTGGGTTGGACTAACTTCATTGATTTTATTTTTCATCGCCTATTTAGTGGTGATGGCTGAAGAGTTTATTCATTTACGAAAATCTAAGCCTGTGGTGCTGACAGCGGGTATTATTTGGGCGTTAATTGCTTGGTATTATCAGTCACACGATATACCGCATATCGTTGAGCAAGCCTTTAGGCACAATTTGCTTGAATACGCCGAGCTGTTGCTATTTTTAATTGTCGCCATGACTTACATTAATGTGATGGACGAACGCCAAGTATTTGAAGCTTTGCGTACTTGGCTGATTCGTAAAGGCTTAAGTTATCGTGCTTTGTTTTGGGTGACGGGCTTGCTTGCTTTTTGCATTTCCCCTGTGGCGGATAACCTGACCACCGCATTGCTGATGGGTGCAGTAGTCATGGCAGTGGGTGGTAGCAACCAAAGATTTGTATTGCTTTCGTGCATTAACCTCGTGGTTGCAGCTAATGCAGGCGGAACATTTAGCCCATTTGGCGACATTACTACGCTCATGGTTTGGCAAAAAAACATTATCGCCACCAATGGCGCGGTTACTTTCTGGACATTTTTTAGTCTGTTTTTACCCGCACTGGTTAATTGGTTAGTGCCTGCGGCAATCATGACATTTGCTATTCCTAATGAAAAACCCAAAGGCAAAAGCAATCAACTGCCTATGCGGCGCGGGGCGTTAGTGATTATTAGCTTATTCTTGCTCACCATTGCTAGCGCGGTGATGGCGCACAGCCTACTTGGCTTGCCACCCGTAATTGGCATGATGACTGGCTTAGGTTTTTTGCAACTCTATTCTTTTATTCTCAAAAAATCAGGTGAAAAAACACATCTACCTGATAGAAATGGTGATTTAAGTAACCCGACTCCTTACGACATTTACAGCAAAGTCGCACGTGCTGAGTGGGATACTTTATTTTTCTTCTACGGCGTCATTTTATGCGTGGGTGGTTTAGGCTTTTTAGGTTATTTAGGCTTAGTTTCACAAACCATTTACGGTGGTTGGGGGGCTACTAACGCCAATATTGCCATTGGGCTTATTTCTGCGGTGGTAGATAATATTCCTGTGATGTTTGCGGTATTGAGCATGATGCCTGATATGAGCGTTGGGCAGTGGATGTTAGTAACTTTAACTGCTGGCGTGGGCGGCTCGCTACTTTCAATTGGTTCAGCTGCTGGTGTTGCGCTTATGGGACAAGCGCATGGTAGCTACACGTTTTTTGGGCATTTGAAATGGGCATGGGCGGTAGCACTTGGGTATGCAGCCAGTATTGCCACGCACATGTGGCTGAATGCACATTTGTTTTAATGCGCTTTTTAAAACCTTAAAAAATCACTTTAAAACTTACTTTAAAAACCACAAAAAAATCGGTCTGCGAGCCGCATAAAATAAGGCTCACAGAGGCACTGCTATGAAGTATTGCTAAATTGCACTGAATATTGCTTATTTTCGCGCGTTAAGTGCTACGCGCATTTTTACAACATCTTGACCGCGTTGCACTTCAACGGGCACGGTTTGACCCGCATATTGCTTAACAGCGGCAAATAAATCATCTGGTTTATTTAATGCTTGCTCGCCAATTTTCAGTAAATTATCCCCTTTAGCAATATTTGCCTTAGCAGCGGGCGATGCTTTAATCACAGCAATGACTGTCAGTCCTTTCACTTCATCTGCTTTGGGAATACCCGCATTTTCAGCAGGAATCAGCTTAATAATGTGAACGCCTAGCAGTGGCATTGGTAGTTTTGCCCAATAGCTTGCATAGTGAATCAACCGAGGGTTCTGTTCAGCATCGTGGTTATTTTTTTCAGCCTCTTCTATCCCTTCTTTATCACCATCTAACCTTGTGATTTTAGTTTTTAATGCTGTATTTTTATGATAAACCAGTACTTTATCTGCTTGGATATGGTTGCCATGTTGTTTCGCTAAATCATCGGGAGTGCTTGTTGAGATAAAAGTAGAAGTGCCCATTAAATCATAGCCATTTTCTAGCATCCGCGTATTATCTTCATCTTCAATGCCGCCTAACTCTAATTGAGTGTTTGAATTGTGGATGAGTGATTTTAATTGGCTGGCATTTTGCGCAATGTATTTTTCGGCATATAAGTTATTTTGTGACGTCACATTTTCAGCCGCAAGTGCTTGATGTACATAAAGCATTGCCAATAGCCCTAATAAGCTCATCCATATTAAATGACTCACAGGGTAAAACTTGAGAATCTGTAATTTAGCTACAGTTTTATGATTAAAACCATGAATGTTTGGCCGCATAAAAAATCCTTTATTGTCTAAAATGATATGATTTAAGTCTCAAGCAACATAACAGACACGCAAATGACAAAAGAATTCATTAAAATTGGCTTAGTATCAATTAGTGACCGCGCAAGTAGCGGTGTGTATGAAGATAAAGGCATCCCCAGCTTGAAAGAATGGCTAACGCGCACGCTAATTACTCCTTTTGAATTAGAAACACGTTTAATTGCGGATGAGCAAGATGAGATTGAAGTTACGCTTAAAGATTTAGTGGATGCCGAAGGTTGTCAGTTAATACTCACTACTGGCGGCACAGGGCCTGCTCGACGCGATGTGACCCCTGAAGCCACGCTTGCCATTGCCGATAAGGAAATGCCTGGCTTTGGTGAGCAAATGCGCCAAATTAGCCTTAATTTTGTACCCACGGCTATCCTCTCGCGCCAAGTGGCGGTGATTCGCAAGCAATGCTTAATTATCAATTTGCCAGGGCAACCCAAAGCCATCGCGCAAACTTTAGAAGGCTTAAAAGACGAAACTGGCGAGCAACTCGTGCATGGCATATTTGCGGCAGTGCCGTATTGTTTAGATTTGATTGGTGCGCCGTTTATTGAAACGAATGAGGCGGTAGTGAAGGCGTTTAGACCAAAGTTGGCAGTGAAATAGTAGCATGTCCGAATTTAATCTTATCGCCCAATACTTCACGCGCTCCGCCCCCAATGCAGACTTGGGCGTGGGTGACGATGCCGCGTTAGTTCGTGTAAAAGAAGGGCATCAACTTGCTATCTCTGCCGATATGCTGGTGGCTGGCATCCACTTTTTTCATGACGCCGCGCCCTATGACATCGGCTGGAAATCGCTTGCGGTGAATATTTCCGATATGGCGGCGATGGGCGCAACGCCTAAATGGGCAACGTTGGCGATTGCGTTGCCTGATGTGAATGAAGCTTGGCTGGCGGAATTTTCGCGCGGTTTTTTTGATTGCGCGGTGAAGTTTCATGTTGATTTAATTGGCGGCGATACTACGCGCGGATCGCTTACTATTAGCGTGCAAATCATGGGAGAAGTGCCAATCGGCAAGGCGATTAAGCGTAGTGGCGCAAAAGTCGGTGATGAAATTTGGGTTTCTGGCAAATTGGGCGATGCCGCGCTGGCGTTAGCGCATTTGCAAAATAAGCTGATATTGCCTGATGATGTGTTGCTGCAATGTGAGGCTGCTCTACATTCCCCACAGCCAAGAGTGTCTCTGGGTTTGGCTTTGCGAGACATTGCTAATAGCGCGATAGATGTTTCGGATGGCTTGCTGGCAGATTTAGGGCATATTCTGAAATGTTCAAATGCAGGCGCAATTTTACAGTTGGCGGATATTCCTCGCACGCAGTTAGATGAATCAGTTTATGGTCACGAAAAGCAGATTTATTTAGCATTAGCGGGCGGTGATGATTACGAATTATGCTTTACAGCACCTGCTGATAAACATACTGAAATTTTACAAATCGGCGAAAAACTGGCTTTGCCCTTAAGTTGTATTGGGCGAGTGACGCAAAGTGCTGGTGTGATTGTGCATGATAAAATTGGTGAGATTTTAGAGATTAAAAAAACTGGGTATAACCATTTTGCTTAATTATTTCAATTTGTTATATGACTAACCCAACCATTCGCTTTTTGCTTCAACATCCCGCCCATTTTTTTGCGCTCGGGTTTGGTAGCGGCTTGGCTAAATATGCGCCAGGTACGTTCGGTACTTTAGTGGCATTTCCACTTTTTTTGTTGATGCCAAACAATGTGTTGGGCTTATTGATTATTGCTGCACTGTTTATTTTGGGCGTATATTTTTGTGAAGTCACAGGTAAAAATCTTGGCGTGCCAGATCACGGCGCAATGGTGTGGGATGAAATTGTTGCATTTTTATTGTTGCTTTATTTTGTGACGCCTTCAGGGCTTTTTTGGCTGGTCGCATTTATTTTGTTCCGCTTGTTTGATATTTGGAAGCCGTTTCCAATTCGTTATTTTGATGCCAAACTTAAAGGCGGATTTGGTGTGATGTTTGATGACATTCTTGCAGCACTTTATGCGTTATTGAGCTTATTGGGATTGCAATGGCTGATGACGCACTTTTAATTTCTGCCCAATCTTTAGGGGTGGCTTTAAAACAACGTGGGCTCATGCTTGCATTGGCAGAATCATGCACAGGAGGCATGGCGGCGCAAGCGATTACCAGCGTTGCAGGGAGTTCTGCGTGGTTTGACCGTGGGTTTGTGACTTATAGTAATCTTGCAAAAATTGAAATGTTGCGTGTGTCGCCCGATACTTTAGAAAACTTTGGTGCGGTGAGTGAGTCAGTAGCTAAAGAAATGGCACTTGGCGTACTTAAAGCTAGCCATGCACATCTTGCGGCAAGTGTGACGGGTATTGCTGGCCCCGATGGAGGCTCTGTTAATAAGCCTGTAGGGATGGTGTGTTTTGCTTTTGCGTCGCGTAATGCTCAAGCAATAAGTATTACCCAGCACTTTCAAGGGAGTCGCGAACAAATCCGCCAGCAAGCCACTGCTTATATGCTTTCGGCGTTAGTGCAACACTTGCTAGCGTGCTAATTCATTTAGCGATGATGACGGTGTTCATGCCCAAACCGATTGCCATGATAATGGTACGAAACCGTAGGGGTGTTTGTGTAAATGTTAGATGGTGTGTAGGTATAGCCTAGTGATTTTCCATAATACCCCGCGTCATAATAGCTTACAGGGGGTGTTACATAATAAACCACTGGCGGAGCATAGTAAGTCACCACAGGCTGCGGCGCGTAACCATAGCCACCCACATGAATGTCAATATTCACTGAGTCTCTTGCATAACTCGTTGAAACACTAGCAACGCTGACGATTAAACTTAAAATCAGGGTATGTAATACTTTCATGATAATCACTCCTTACAAAATAATACCTTGGTGCAATTAACGTTTCAAACTTAAGTTGGGTTGACGCATTTTTTGAGAGGAATACACCTTGACAAAATATATAGACTGAACACTTTGTTGCACTTACTTAAAAGGCTGATTTATGAAATAATTAGCAGTTAATTTAAGCATCAATCAAAAGGTAAAAGAAACCATGGATGAGAATAAAAGCAAAGCACTCGCCGCCGCACTTTCACAAATTGAAAAGCAATTTGGCAAGGGCTCTATTATGCGCATGGGCGATAGCGATATTGGCGAAGATATTCAAGCAGTTTCAACGGGCTCATTGGGCTTGGATATTGCCTTGGGTATCGGCGGCTTACCGCGTGGTCGCGTGGTGGAAATTTATGGTCCTGAGTCTTCAGGTAAGACTACACTCACTTTATCTGTGATTGCTGAAATGCAAAAAATGGGTGGCACCGCAGCCTTTATTGATGCGGAACACGCGTTAGACCCACAATACGCAGCCAAGCTAGGGGTAAATGTGCCTGAGCTTTTAATTAGCCAGCCAGATACAGGCGAACAAGCGTTGGAAATTGCCGATATGCTCGTGCGTTCAGGCTCAGTAGATATTGTGGTGGTGGACTCTGTTGCAGCACTTACCCCACGTGCCGAAATTGAAGGGGAAATGGGTGACAGTCACATGGGTTTGCAAGCACGTTTAATGAGCCAAGCCTTGCGTAAACTCACAGGAAACATCAAGCGCACTAACACCTTGGTGATTTTTATCAACCAAATTCGTATGAAAATTGGTGTGATGTTTGGCAACCCAGAAACCACCACTGGCGGTAACGCGCTTAAATTCTATGCTTCTGTGCGCTTAGATATTCGCCGTACGGGAGCGATTAAAAAAGGTGACGAAGTGACGGGTTCTGAAACGCGCGTAAAAGTCATTAAAAACAAAGTAGCCCCGCCATTTAAACAAGCAGAATTTGACATTATGTACGGCGAAGGCATCTCACGTTTGGGCGAAATTATTGAGCTTGGTTCCAACATTAAATTGATTGAAAAAGCAGGTGCGTGGTATAGCTACAATGGCGAAAAAATTGGCCAAGGTAAAGAAAATGCCAAAGAATTCTTGCGTGAACATCCAGAAATCGCAAAAGAGTTAGAAGCTAAAATTCGTGCGAATGCAAAACAGTTGGCTGATATTATGCCAACAGCCCGTGGTGAGGATGATTAAGGATTTTAGCTGCTGAACGCACCGTACTTTTGCTATTTGGTTTTTCTCTGTGAACTCTGCGCCCTCTGTGGCTTGAAAATTTCATGGCTCAGTTAGAAAAAACCTTACGTCAGCGTGCGTTAGATTACCTCGCTAAGCGTGAGTATTCATACGCCGAGCTTGGTTATAAACTCAAGGCATTTGCTGAAGAAGATGATGATGTTGCCGCGCTTTTAGATGACTTTAAGTCACGTGGCTGGCTCTCAGATGCGCGGTTTACAGAGCAAATTGTACATGCGCGCAAAGCTAAATTTGGCAGCGCGAAAATCGCCAATGAATTACGTGAAAAAGGCGTGGCTGATGATTTGGTCGCAAACGCTGTTGAACAGTTAAAAGAAACAGAGCTGGAAAATGCGTGTGAAGTTTGGCGTAAAAAGTTTAGGAGTGCACCGCAAAGCCGCGAAGAATGGGCAAAGCAAGCAAGATTTTTACAAAGCCGAGGGTTTGGCTTTGATGTAATTAAAAAGGTTTTAAACAATACTCATAACGAAAATAACTTGTAGAGGCGCAATTTATTGTGCCTCTACAAAAAAATACACATAAACAAATGACTATCAAACTAAGCAACAATCCATCTAGCAACGAAATTCGTCAGGCTTTTTTAAACTTCTTCGCCTCAAAAGGTCATGAAGTGGTCGCCTCTAGCTCATTGGTGCCGCATGGTGACCCTACGCTGCTATTCACCAATGCGGGGATGAATCAATTTAAAGACGTATTTCTCGGCTTTGATAAACGCCCTTACACCCGTGCCACCTCAAGCCAAAAATGTGTACGCGCTGGCGGCAAACATAATGACCTTGAAAACGTAGGCTACACCGCACGTCATCATACATTTTTTGAAATGCTAGGTAATTTCAGCTTTGGCGATTATTTCAAAGAAGATGCAATTAAATACGCTTGGGAATTGCTGACAGACGTATTCAAGCTGCCAAAAGAAAAACTTACTGTGACCGTGTATGCGGAGGATGATGAAGCTTACAACATTTGGCACGATAAGATTGGCGTGCCCGCTGAACGCATTATTCGCATTGGCGATAACAAAGGCGCACGTTACGCTTCTGACAACTTCTGGATGATGGGCGACACTGGTCCTTGCGGCCCTTGCACCGAGATTTTTTACGACCATGGCGAACACCATTTTGGCGGCCCGCCAGGTAGCCCAGATGAAGACGGCGACCGTTTTATTGAAATCTGGAATAACGTATTCATGCAATACAACCGCGATGAAGCGGGCGTGATGCACAAGTTACCTAAGCCTAGCGTGGATACAGGTATGGGTTTGGAGCGAATTGCTGCGGTATTGCAACACGTACACGCCAATTATGAAATTGATTTATTTGAAAAACTCATCATCGCCGCTGCGCGTGAAACCAACACTTCTGACTTAACTAACCCAAGCCTAAAAGTGATTGCCGACCATATTCGCGCTTGTAGCTTCTTAATTGCCGATGGCGTGATTTCTGGCAATGAAGGCCGTGGTTATGTGCTGCGCCGTATTATCCGCCGCGCAATTCGCCATGGTTACAAGCTAGGCACTCGCGCTGCGTTCTTCCACAAAATTGTGGCTGATTTAGTAGCAGAAATGGGTGGTGCTTATCCTGAGTTGGTCAGCAACCAAAGACGTATTACCGACATTCTCAAACAAGAGGAAGAACGTTTCTTTGAAACTATTGAAAATGGTATGGTTATTCTTTTATCTGAAATTGATCCTGTATATAAATTTCTATACCGTGCAGGTTCAAGCCCAGGTATTGGGGCAACAGTTTCATCAGAAATTCCTAGTTCAGTACACCCAAAAAGTGAAGGAGTTTTTTGGGTTTCAGCTAAGCATGATGAAGGTATTTTAGTAACCAAATTATATTCATCCGTATCGGACGCACTGAGAGAAGCTCCGAGTATCGCCGAAAATTTTTTAAACCGTTTAAAAAATTCATCTATATCCCCAAGTCATGCAAATCTACACATGCAGTTAGCCGTTTATTCTGACAATGACAGCTCTGCTCAAGACAGACTTGACGCATCGCTAAATAACATAGCTCATCAAATGGGTTCTTCATTGGATGCAAGAATTAACTTTTTCAACTCGAATAAAGAATTAAGTGGAGAGTTGGCTTTCAAATTACACGATACTTTTGGCTTCCCTTTAGATTTAACACAAGACATTTGTCGAGAACATAGTTGGAGCGTCGATGCTAAAGGCTTTGATGCCGCCATGACACGCCAAAAAGAACAAGCCCGTGCCGCTGGTAAGTTCAAAATGGCGACTAACCTTGAGTATGACGGCATTGCGACGACTTTCTTTGGTTATGAAACATTAGAAACCGCAGGCCAAATTAGCGCCCTGTATAAAGATGGCGTAGCTGTTACCTCGCTTAATGAAGGCGATTTAGCTGTGGTGGTATTAAACAACACGCCGTTCTATGCAGAATCTGGCGGCCAAGTAGGTGACTGTGGCGAGCTAAAAGGTAGCAATGGTATTTTTGCTGTGGAAGATACGCAGAAAATTCAAGCTAGCGTATTTGGACATCATGGCGTGTTAAAAACAGGCAGCTTACATGTGGGCGACCATATTACGGCACGTGTCAACACACAGGCGCGTACCAATATCATGCGCAACCACTCCGCCACGCACTTGATGCATAAAGCCTTGCGTGAAGTATTGGGCGAACACGTACAGCAAAAAGGCTCGCTGGTGGACGCTGATAAAACCCGCTTCGACTTTGTACATAACGCGCCGATGACCGATGATGAAATTGCCAAGGTTGAGCAAATCGTGAATACGGAAATTCTAGCGAATGCGGCTTGCCAGGCGCGTGTGATGGATATTGAATCTGCACAAAAAACTGGTGCAATGATGCTGTTTGGCGAGAAATATGGCGATGAAGTCCGTGTGCTAGATATTGGCTCTTCACGCGAGCTTTGCGGTGGTACGCATGTCAGCCGTACAGGTGATATTGGCTTATTCAAAATCACGAGTGAAGGTGGCGTTGCCGCTGGTGTGCGCCGTGTGGAAGCCACTACAGGCGTAGGCGCACTCAAGCTGATTAACATGCAACAACAGCTTATTTCTAGTTTATCTAGTGAATTTAAGTCACCAGCAAGCGAAGTGTTAAATAAAGTTGCGCAATTGGCAGAACATGCAAAATCGTTAGAAAAAGAACTAGCACGTCTGAAATCCAAACTCGCTTCATCTCAAGGTGATGATTTGGCTACGCAAGCGGTTGATGTTGCAGGTGTGAAAGTATTGGCAGCCACTCTGGAGGGCGCGGATGCTAATGCTCTGCGCGAAACTATGGATAAGCTCAAAGATAAACTCAAATCTGCTGCGATTGTATTGGCGAGCGTAAACGATGGCAAAGTGAGCTTGGCTGCTGGTGTTACAAACGATTTGACTATGAAACTTAAAGCAGGTGAGCTGGTCAACCACGTGGCATCACAAGTAGGCGGCAAAGGTGGCGGCAAGCCAGATATGGCAATGGCAGGTGGTACAGATGCAAGTCAATTGCCTAAAGCACTTGCTAGCGTAGGAAATTGGGTGAAAGAAAAACTCAATTAGCCACAGAGAGCAGAGCGAGATTTTAAATAGTGCTTCTGTTTTTTTGCATGAAAATTGAGTGATGATGAAATTAAGTAACAGCCTCTGTGAACCTAGTGTTCTCTGGGGCTAAAAAATAGGAAATAAGCAATGGCTTTAATTGTACAAAAATACGGCGGCACTTCAGTTGCCAACCCTGAGCGGATTCGCAATTTAGCGCGTCGTGTAGCGCGTTTTAAAGCGATGGGGCACCAAATTGTGGTGGTGGTCTCTGCTATGTCGGGAGAAACGAATCGTTTGATTGCATTGGCGAAAGAAATTATGCCAGAACCTGATCCACGCGAATTAGACGTGATGGTGTCAACTGGTGAGCAAGTGACAATTGGCATGACAGCCCTTGCGCTGATGGAGCTAGGTATTAAAGCAAAAAGCTACACGGGCGCACAAGTCAAAATCTTAACCGATGATGCTTTTACTAAAGCGCGTATTCTAAATATTGATGAACACAACTTAAAGGCTGATTTAGATGCTGGTTATGTGTGTGTGGTGGCTGGTTTTCAAGGGATGGATGCTAACGGCAATATCACAACGCTTGGCCGTGGTGGATCAGATACTACTGGGGTTGCCTTGGCTGCGGCATTAAATGCGGACGAGTGCCAAATTTATACCGATGTAGATGGCGTTTATACCACGGATCCGCGTGTGGTGCCAGAAGCACGTCGTTTAGATAAAATTACCTTTGAAGAAATGCTAGAGCTTGCCTCGCAAGGCAGCAAAGTGCTACAAATTCGCTCCGTTGAATTTGCGGGTAAATACAAAGTTAAGTTACGCGTGCTTTCTAGTTTTGAAGATGAAGGCGACGGTACACTGATTACATTTGAAGACGAAGGAAACAATATGGAAGATCCAATTATTTCAGGCATTGCCTTTAATCGAGATGAAGCTAAAATTACGGTGTTAGGTGTGCCAGATACGCCAGGCATTGCCTACCAAATTTTAGGTCCAATTGCAGAGGCCAATGTGGATGTGGATATGATTATCCAAAACACAGGTGCTGATGGTACGACTGATTTTACTTTTACCGTGCACAAAAACGAAATGAACAAGGCCCTAAGTATTTTGCGAGACAAAGTTCAGAGCAACATTAAAGCGCGTGAAATTGTTGGTGATGATAAAGTGGTCAAGGTTGCTATTGTGGGTGTGGGCATGAAGTCACACGTGGGCGTTGCCAGCCAAATGTTTCGCACATTAGCTGAAGAGGGTATTAACATTCAGATGATTTCTACATCAGAAATTAAAATTGCTGTGGTGATTGACGAAAAATATATGGAACTTGCAGTGAGAGTGCTACATAAAGCGTTTGAGTTAGAGGCTGCTTAGGGATTTGTAATCAATGTCAGCGTTGATTTATTAGCCGTATTTCGCTATAATTCCTTAATTCTGAAACGGGAAGAGTAAACCTACTCCTCCCGTTTTGCATATCTGCTATCTGTTCATGATAGATGACAAAAATTGATGTCTAAGCTTGCAAAACTGTAGTGAGCTGCAAAGCTAAATACTGTAAACCTGAGGAGTCGCTGTGTCACAAAACTTGCCCGCCATACTTGTACTTGCAGATGGAACTGTGTTTCGTGGTACTTCAATTGGTGCTTCTGGTCACACGGTGGCTGAGGTGGTATTTAATACCTCTATGACTGGCTATCAAGAAATTCTCACAGACCCTTCTTATACCAACCAAATTGTCACCCTCACTTATCCGCATATTGGTAATTATGGGGTGAATACTGAAGATGTAGAGTCAGGCAAAGTGTATGCGAGTGGTTTAATCATTCGAGATTTACCATTAACGTATAGCAATTTTAGAAGCACACAATCTTTATCTGAATATTTAGTGGCAAATGACGTAGTGGCAATTGCTGATATTGATACTCGTAAACTTACCCGTATATTGCGTGAAAAAGGTGCGCAAACTGGCGTGATTGTGGCGGGTGAGAGAGATGAAGCTAAAGCATTAGCTACTGCAAACGCGTTAGTTAGTGAATTTCCTGGGTTGGCTGGAATGGATTTGGCAAAAGTTGTGAGTGTGTCTGAGTCTTATGAGTTTAGTGAGTCAGAGTGGGCGCTTGGCACAGGCTTCGCTAAAGTTGCCGCGCAGAGATTTCACGTAGTTGCATTTGATTATGGCGTTAAGCGTAATATTTTGCGTATGTTGGTTTCTCGCGGCTGTAAAGTCACCGTGATGCCTGCACAGACTTCTGCTGAAGAGGTATTGGCATTAAATCCAGATGGCGTGTTCTTATCCAATGGCCCAGGCGACCCTCAGCCTTGTGATTATGCGATTGCTGCGATTAAAGCGATTGTCGATAAAGGTATCCCCACCTTTGGTATTTGCTTGGGGCACCAATTGTTGGCATTAGCCAGTGGTGCAAAAACCCTAAAAATGAAATTTGGACACCACGGGGCCAATCACCCTGTGCAAGATGTTGAAACTAAACGTGTGTATATCACCAGTCAGAACCATGGTTTTGCGGTTGATGCTGTGAGCTTGCCAGTCAATTTAAAAGTAACGCATGTGTCGTTATTTGATGGTAGCTTGCAAGGCATTGCCCGCACAGATAAGCCTGCGTTTAGTTTTCAAGGTCACCCTGAAGCAAGCCCAGGCCCAACAGAGATGAGTTATTTGTTCGATCGCTTCATTAGTATGATGCAAGCACATAAGACAGAAAGAAAGGCTGGCTAATGGCTAAGCGTACTGATATTAAATCCATTTTGATTATTGGCGCGGGACCCATCGTGATTGGGCAAGCGTGTGAGTTTGACTATTCTGGTGCGCAGGCCTGTAAAGCGTTGCGTGAAGAAGGTTATCGTGTCATTTTGGTAAACTCTAACCCAGCCACAATCATGACTGACCCTGAGATGGCGGATGCAACTTATATTGAGCCAGTGACTTGGCAAGTGGTTGAAAAAATTATTGAAAAAGAACGCCCAGATGCTTTGTTGCCCACTATGGGGGGGCAAACTGCACTTAATTGCGCGTTAGATTTGGATAAACACGGCGTATTGGCTAAGTTTAATGTGGAATTGATTGGTGCCTCAAAAGAAGCGATTGATAAAGCCGAAGACCGCCTAAAGTTCAAAGATGCGATGACCAAAATCGGCTTAGGTTCAGCCAAATCAGCCATTGCACACAGTATGGAAGAAGCCTTGCAGGTGCAAGCTAACATTGGTTATCCTGCGATTATTCGCCCATCGTTCACCATGGGCGGCAGCGGTGGCGGCATTGCTTATAATCGTGAAGAATTTATCACTATCTGCGAGCGTGGCTTAGATGCTTCGCCCACCAGCGAGTTATTGATTGAAGAATCACTCCTCGGTTGGAAAGAATACGAGATGGAAGTGGTGCGTGATTCTGCCGATAACTGCATTATCATCTGCTCGATTGAAAACTTAGACCCGATGGGTGTACATACGGGGGATTCCATCACCGTTGCGCCTGCACAAACCTTAACCGATAAAGAATACCAAATCATGCGTAATGCCAGCTTGGCAGTGTTGCGTGAAATTGGCGTTGATACGGGCGGTTCGAACGTGCAGTTTGCCATCAATCCAGTGGATGGTCGCATGATTGTGATTGAGATGAATCCACGTGTATCGCGTTCATCCGCATTGGCTTCTAAGGCAACTGGCTTCCCCATTGCTAAAGTGGCGGCTAAACTGGCTGTGGGCTTTACTTTAGATGAGTTGCGCAATGAAATCACAGGCGGTGCAACCCCAGCTTCATTTGAGCCCAGCATCGATTATGTGGTGACTAAAGTGCCACGTTTTGCCTTTGAGAAGTTTCCCCAAGCAGATAGCCGTTTAACCACGCAGATGAAATCAGTGGGCGAAGTGATGGCGATTGGCCGTACTTTCCAAGAGTCATTCCAAAAAGCCATGCGCGGTTTGGAAGTAGGTGTAGATGGGCTAGACGAAAAAACCACCGATTTAGACACCATTACCAAAGAAATTGGCGTGCCAGGCCCTGAGCGTATTTGGTATGTGGGCGATGCCTTTAGAATGGGCTTGAGCGTGGAGGATGTGTTTAACATCTCTAAAATTGACCCTTGGTTCTTGGTGCAGTTAAAAGATATTATTGACCGCGAACAAGCGCTTAAAGGCAAACATATTGCAGATTTAGATAAAGCGGCGATGCTGCAATTAAAACGCCGTGGCTTCTCAGATAGACGCTTAGCTAAGCTGCTCGATACTGACCAACATGCAGTGCGTGCGTATCGTCAAGCGTTGAATGTGCGCCCCGTGTACAAGCGCGTGGATACTTGCGCGGCAGAATTTGCCACCAACACGGCTTATATGTATTCCACTTATGAAGAAGAGTGCGAAGCGCAGCCAACCAGCAAGAAAAAAATCATGGTGTTGGGCGGTGGTCCAAACCGTATCGGTCAGGGTATCGAGTTTGATTACTGCTGTGTGCACGCAGCGTTTGCAATGCGTGAAGATGGTTATGAAACCATCATGGTGAACTGTAACCCTGAAACAGTTTCAACCGATTATGACACCTCTGACCGCTTATATTTTGAGCCAGTCACCTTAGAAGATGTGTTAGAAATTGTTGCACTCGAAAAGCCAGTCGGTGTGATTGTGCAATACGGTGGTCAAACGCCACTCAAACTTGCACGTGATTTAGAAAAAGCAGGCGTGCCGATTATTGGCACCACGCCCGATGCGATTGATTGCGCGGAAGACCGTGAGCGTTTTCAAAAAATGCTGCAAACGCTAGGATTAAAACAGCCACCAAATCGCACGGCACGCACTGAACAAGAAGCTTTACGTTTAGCAGGCGAAATCGGTTACCCATTAGTAGTGCGCCCAAGCTATGTTTTGGGGGGGCGTGCGATGGAAATTGTGCAGGAACAAAGCCAGCTTGAGCGTTATATGCGTGAAGCGGTAAAAGTTTCAAACGAGTCGCCAGTGTTGCTTGATCGATTCTTAAATGATGCGCTTGAGGTTGACGTTGATGCGTTGTCTGACGGCAATGAAGTGATTATCGGTGGCATAATGGAGCACGTTGAGCAAGCGGGCGTGCACTCAGGTGACTCTGCCTGTTCATTGCCACCTTATAGCTTATCTGCCAAGTTACAAGATGAATTACGTGACCAAACCAAGCAAATGGCAAAAGCCTTAGGCGTGGTGGGCTTAATGAACGTGCAGTTTGCGATTCAAGGTGAAACCGTCTATGTGCTAGAAGTCAACCCACGTGCGTCACGTACCGTGCCGTTTGTCTCTAAAGCCTGTGGTTTACAGTTGGCTAAAGTGGCTGCACGCTGCATGGTCGGTCAAAGCCTCGCCTCGCAACACGTCACACGTGAAATTGTCCCACCATTTTACTCTGTGAAGGAAGCCGTATTCCCTTTTATCAAGTTTCCAGGGGTTGATACAATTTTAGGCCCAGAAATGAAATCCACGGGTGAAGTGATGGGCGTGGGCAGCACCTTTGCAGAAGCCTTTTTGAAGTCGCAACTAGGGGCTTCTACCAAGTTGCCAGAAGGTGGTCGTGCATTTATTAGCGTGCGTAAAGAAGATTACCAAAAAGTGGTTGAAATTGCACAGCAGTTGCACCATTTAGGCTTTGAGCTGGTGGCGACTAAAGGCACTGCAGCAGCATTGACTGCTAATGGTTTAAAAGTCCAAGCAGTGAATAAAGTAGCAGAAGGTCGCCCACATATTGTGGATATGATTAAAAATGGTGATATTAGCTTTATTGTGAATGTGACTGAAGACAAACGTGCCGTGGCGGATTCTTACGAAATTCGCCGCAGTGCCTTGCAAAATAAAGTGACGTATTACACCACATTGGCAGGTGCCAAAGCCGCATGTATTGGCATGGCGCACATGCAAGAGATTCAGGTAGAGTCACTACAAAACTTGCATAAACGTCTTAGCTAAAATACACTTCAATATAGTAACTAAACCATTCGAAACCACGCTCATGTGAGTGTGGTTTATTTTTTATACAAGGATGTAGTATGGCAGTGAATCAAATTCCAGTGACAGTACGTGGTGCTGAACTATTAAAAGAAGAATTACAACGCTTGCGTGGTGTAGATAGACCTAACATTATTCAAGCGATTGCTGAAGCGCGTGCGCAAGGCGATTTGTCGGAAAATGCAGAATATGAAGCTGCTAAAGACAGGCAAAGCTTTATTGAAGGGCGTATCGCAGAACTTGAAGCTAAATTATCTAACTTGCAAATTATTGACCCGCAAACCTTGAACGCTGAAGGTCGCGTGGTGTTTGGCGCAACCGTGCGCTTTGAGGATTTGGATTCAGGCGATTCAAAAACATACCAAATTGTGGGCGAAGATGAAGCTGATATTAAAAATGGCAAAATTTCTGTGAGTTCACCAATAGCACGTGGCTTGATTGGTAAATCTGAAGGCGATATTGCAGAAATTTCAGCACCAAGTGGCATCAAGGAGTATGAAGTGTTGGAAGTGTTGTATATTTAATTGAAAGCTTAGTTAAAGGTTTAAACGTATGGCTAACAGATTATCACTCATTATTACTGCCTTATGGGCGGGGGCACTCTGGATGACAGGTATCAGCGCATACTTGCTGTTTGATAGTTTGCAAGATAAGCAGTTAGCGGGTAGTTTGGCGGGTAAGTTATTTACAGTTGTGAGTTATATTGGGCTTGTAAGCGCATTTTATTTGCTTATTCACCGCTTATTTCAATACGGCACACCCGCACTCAAGCAAGCATTTTTTTGGGCTGTATTCGTCATGTTGTTATTAGTGTTGGCTGGACATTTTGGTATTCAGCCAATTTTAGAAGGGCTTAAAACACAAGCCATGCCAGCGGATGTGATGCAAAGTGTGTTTGCAGACCGCTTTAGAACTTGGCATGGTATTGCTAGTATGGCGTATGTGATGGAGTGTTTGTTGGCTTTTGTGATGGTGCTAAAAGTAAGGTAAGCAAAAAATCCGTGAACCTTACTTAAAACACATCATCAGAAAAATAGTTAAAGCTTGGGAATAATGACTTTAGCACTTTCTTTGATAGTGCTACTTGCACGGTAAAACACCAATTGCTTACCAATATGATGTACCGCTATGGCATTCGTTTTTTGGCTAATTTCATCAAACATGGCTTTGCGTGCATTACGATTATCGCCCGCTACTTGCACTTTAATAAGCTCGTGTGCATTAAGATTTAGCTCAATTTCTTTAATCACATTTTCGGTGAGCCCATTGTTGCCTATCATCACAACTGGGTTTAAGCTGTGGGCGAGGCCGCGTAAATGTGCAATTTGTTTGGTGCTAAGTTTCATGTTGTTGTGCAGGTGTTAAATAAAAGCGCATTTTAACACGTTATTTAACACTGCCTTGTGTGCTAGTCAAATTAGGAAATAAGTCGCCTTTAATATGAAACCAAGTCGTACCAGTAAAGCATGGATGCAAGAGCATCTAAATGACCCCTATGTAAAACTTGCCCAAAAAGAGGGTTATCGTGCGCGTGCTGCTTATAAGCTGATAGAGATCGATGATAAAGATAAGTTGATTAAATCAGGTATGACCATTGTGGACTTAGGATCTGCGCCTGGTAGTTGGTCGCAAGTGGCTGTGCAACGATTAAAAGGGCAAGGTAAAGTAATTGCGCTGGATATTTTAGAGATGCAACCGATTGGCGGCGTGACTTTTATTCAAGGTGATTTTAGAGAAGCCTCTGTACTCAAACTGTTGGAAGAACAGCTAAATAAAACGCAAGTTGACCTTGTAATTGCAGATATGGCACCCAATATCAGTGGGGTGAAGGATGTGGATCAAGCAGGCGCGGTTTATTTAACAGAGTTGGCATTAGACTTTAGCAAAGACTGGTTGAAACCTAACGGTAATTTTTTGGTCAAGGTGTTTATAGGTGCAGGGTTTGAAGATCTTTTACAAATGATGCGCCAAATGTTTGATAAAGTAGTGACACGCAAACCTAAAGCTTCGCGTGATAGAAGTAGTGAAGTTTATTTGTTAGGCTTAGGCCGTAAATAAAAGCATTTGTAGTTAGAATAGTCTCTGTAAGCGTTCCCTTTTAATGTAAGGAATAGGGTTTTGAACAATATATTTAAGAGTGTTGCAATTTGGTTGGCCATTGCAATGGTAATGATGGCGATATTTAACCTTTCTGGCATTAAGGCTAAAACTGATAATGCCATTGGGTACTCTCAGTTTATGCAAGAGGTTAAAAGCGGCAACATTGCAAAAGTTGAAATTGATGGCAGGGTGGTGCGTGGAAAAACGCGTGATGGTAAAGACTTTAATACCTATACGCCTAATGATTTATGGATGGTGAGCGACCTCTTGAAGTATAACGTAGAGGTTGAAGCTAAGCCTGAAGAGCAACGCTCTGTATTGATGGATATTTTAATTACATGGTTTCCGATGATATTGTTAATTGGCGTGTGGATTTTCTTTATGCGCCAAATGCAAGGTGGTGGAAAAGGTGGTGGTCCATTTTCATTCGGTAAAAGTAAAGCACGTCAGTTAGATGAAGCGAATAATCAAACTACATTTGCTGATGTTGCGGGTTGTGATGAAGCCAATGAAGAAGTATTTGAATTGGTTGAGTTTTTACGTGATCCGACTAAGTT
>JABFSF010000042.1 GCA_013140755.1 Methylotenera sp.
AACCTGAGAAGGTAGAGAAACCCGAAAAGGTGGAGAAACCCGAAAAGGTGGAGAAACCAGAAATTCATCACGGAGATGACTAATCACAACTTTGAGTTAAAATGCTCAGATGATAAAAATATTTCACAATATCGCGCTCATCTGTGGCTTGATTAGTTTAACCAGCGTAGCTAGAGCCACAGATGGAAACTTTGCTTTAACCTCAGGGCTTGATTACAGTAGTGGCAAGTATGGTCAATCCGAAACAACAAAAATCAGCTATATTCCTATCACAGGGAAATATGAAACTGAGCAATGGACGTTTAAACTGACCATCCCTTGGTTAGAAATTACAGGGCCTAGTGGCGTTTCAGGCGATAGCCGCATCATTACCAATCAAACTGGCAATCAAATTACTACCACTTCAGGTTTGGGCGATATGGTTGCTAGTGCAAGCTATAGTGCTTTTCAATTGAATGCGCAAAAAATCTATATTGACCTAAATGCAAAAGTAAAACTCCCTACCGCTTCTGAAGCTAAAGGCTTGGGAACAGGTGAATATGACTATTCTTTTTCTACAGATATTTACAAAATTGTCAATCATCTTACATGGATAGGTACCATTGGATATAAAAAATTAGGTGATCCTAACGGCGTTAATTTGAGTAATGTTTGGTTTGGTACAGTGGGTGGCGTGTATAAATTTAACCAGCAAAACAGTGCAGGGCTCACGGTTGATTTAAGAGAGCCAACTTCAAAATCAAGTACGCACTTGAGCGAGTACACACTTTTTTATTCGCATAAATTTAATGATACCTATAAACTCCAAACTTATTTAGTCACTGGCGATACACAATCAAGTGTGGATTTTGGTGGTGGCGCGATGTTGAGCGTGAGTTGGTAGTAGTTATTTACAAATAAACCTATAAATGTCTTTTCGATGAATAAAAATTAAGCGAGAAAGTGCGATGTTAGAACCTTTATTGATAGCAAAAAACAATGAAACTTCTAGTTTTATTTTACCCAAAATGGCTAATCGTCATGGTTTGATTGCAGGTGCAACGGGAACAGGTAAAACCGTCACGCTGCAAAGCCTTGCTGAACAGTTTTCGCGTATTGGCGTGCCTGTTTTTATGGCCGATGTTAAGGGCGATTTAGCTGGCATGAGCCAAGCAGGCGGCGCAAATCCTAAGGTAGAGGCACGGGTGGCACAGCTTAAGTTAGAAGGCTTTACTTATGGGGCGTGCCCAGTGGCTTTTTGGGATGTGTTTGGTCAAAAAGGGCATCCAGTGCGTACTACTGTGGCAGAAATGGGGCCGTTGTTGCTAGGGCGTTTGCTCAACTTAAATGATGTACAAAGCGGTGTGTTAAATGCCACATTTAGAATTGCAGATGACCAAGGTTGGTTATTATTAGATTTAAAAGACTTGCGTGCCATGATGCAGCATGTGGCAGAGCAGGCTGCGACTTATCAAACCCAATATGGCAATATTTCAGCGGCAAGTGTAGGAGCGATTCAACGTGCTCTGCTAGAGCTTGAAACGCAAGGCGCAGATCAATTATTTGGCGAGCCTGCGCTTAATTTAGATGATTTCATGCAAACTGATGCCAAGGGGCGTGGTGTGGTCAATGTGTTGGCTTCAGATAAGTTATTTAATTCGCCGCGTATTTATGCCACTTTTTTACTTTGGTTGCTTTCTGAGTTGTTTGAAAAACTACCCGAAGCTGGTGACTTAGAAAAACCAAAACTAGCCTTCTTTTTTGATGAAGCACATTTACTCTTTAACGATGCACCGCAAGCGTTGATGGAAAAAATTGAGCAAGTGGTCCGTTTGATTCGCTCAAAAGGTGTAGGGGTGTATTTTGTGAGTCAAAATCCGTTGGATATTCCTGATATTGTGTTGGGGCAATTGGGTAATCGTGTGCAACACGCCCTGCGTGCCTTTACACCACGTGACCAGAAAGCAGTCAAATCTGCAGCTGAAACTTTTAGGGTGAATCCTAAAGTAGAGGTTGCTACAGCGATTACTGAGCTTGGCGTGGGTGAGGCTTTAGTGTCGTTTTTAGATGAAAAAGGCGTGCCTACGCCTGTGGAACGAACATTTATTGTGCCGCCACAAAGCCGTATTGGCGCGATAACCGATGCTGAACGCGCACAATCAGTGCAGTCTTCATTGATTTACGGCACGTATGAAAAAACGGTAGATAGAGAATCTGCCTATGAGATTTTAAAAAATCGTGCAGAACAATCTGCCACAGAAGCCAAAGAAGACTCAGGTTTTAGTTGGGGAGGTATTTTTGGCGATGATAACCCTGCAAAAGGGCGAGAAGGGGTCATTGAAGCTGCTGCTAAAAGTGCTGCGCGTGCAATTGGTTCGCAACTTGGCAGACAAATTATTCGTGGTGTGTTAGGTAGTATTTTAGGCGGTCGTAAGTAGTTGATTACGATTACGCAATCAGGTTTTGCTGAGCAAACCATCAATAAATCACGATTTTTAGCATGGGCGGCACAGTGTGAAGATGAACGCGCAGTAGGGGCGATGCTACGTGCAATTGCGAGTAAGCACGCCACTGCAAGCCATTTAGCCTATGCGTTTAGAGTTAAAACGCCTGATGGTGTTGTGCCTAGGTTTTCGGATGCAGGTGAGCCTTCAGGTACGGCTGGCAAGCCTATTTTACAAATGCTAGATGGCCGTCATTTAATTAACGTGTGTGTAGGCGTTATTCGCTACTATGGTGGCGTGAATTTAGGCACGGGAGGCTTGGTTAAAGCTTACGGTGGCACGGCTAAAATGGCATTAGAGGCGGCCGTTTTGGCTCCGTTTGTTGAAATGCAGAGAATTGAAATCAATATAGACTATAAACGTGTAGATGAACTGATGCGTGTGGTAGAAAAAGCGCAAGGCACGGTATTAGATAAACAGTTTGGCGAGCAGGTAAAGGTGCAAATCGTATTACCTACACACGCGGTGGAAGCTGTTGCAAACCGCTTTACTCAACCTTATTAACGAATGAGAGTGCCATGAAACACATTAACCCAACAAAACATGATTATGCGGCATGGTTTTTAATAGCGGGTTCGATGTTGCTTGTGATTAAAGTGCATTTACTTCCCGCATTATTGGCTGGTTTATTGGTGTTTGAGTTAGTGCATATTATTGCGCCTTTTATCGCACGTAAATTTCCTGCTAAGCGGGCTAAGTTAGTAGCGGTAGCCTTGTTGGCGATGTTAATAGTGGGGTTATTGGTGCTTGCAGGCATGGGTTTAATTGCTTTTTTCCGCTCAGATGCAGGTAGCCTGCCTGCGCTTATGGCTAAAATGGCAGAAATTATTGAAGATTCACGTAAAATTCTGCCTGCTTGGGTGGATGAGCGACTCCCTGAAGATGCCGTTGCATTACAACAAGCAGTAACGTATTGGTTGCGTGATCATGCCAGCGATTTACAGTTTGTAGGCAAAGAAGCGGGGCGGCATATTGCACATATCTTGGTCGCTATGATTATTGGCGGTATGGTGGCGTTGCGTGAAGTGGTGTATGTTGAACATTACAAACCTTTTGCACGTGCCATGGCGCAACGCATCACTTTATTTGCACAAGCTTTTAAAAACATTGTGTTTGCACAAGTGCGTATTTCTGCCATTAACGCGATATTTACAGGTATTTATTTAGTATTGATATTACCAATGATGGGTGTGCATTTGCCGCTGACTAAAACCCTCATTGCAATTACATTTATTGTGGGGTTATTACCCGTGATTGGTAATTTGGTTTCAAATACCATCATTGTGATTGTGAGTATGAGTCAGTCTTTAGGCGTAGCTTTGGGTTCGTTATTATTTTTAGTGGTGATTCATAAACTAGAGTACTTTTTAAATGCGCGCATTGTGGGTGGGCAAATTAAAGCAAAAGCATGGGAGCTTTTAGTCGCAATGTTGGCGATGGAAGCAACATTTGGTCTAGTAGGCATTGTGGCTGCCCCTATTTACTATGCTTATATTAAATCAGAGCTACGCCTACGTGATTTAGTTTAACCCATTTTTTTATTATAAAAATATGGGTTAAACAGCAGTCACCAAATCAATTTACAGTTGTTATGTTTAATAGGCAGCAAGTTATAGCAATGGCTGACTATGTTCACCGCGTTCATACACGATATGCGCACGACCAACCAAGAGTGGGTCTAGCGAGCCAACAGCTTCAAGGTCTTTATTTTTGTAGGGTAACTTATGTAGCACATAGCGCATGGCATTTAAACGGGCCCGTTTTTTACAGTCTGATTTAATCACTGTCCATGGCGAGTCTGCGGTATCGGTATGAAAAAACATCGCTTCTTTTGCTTTGGTGTAATCGTCCCATTTATCCAGCGAGGCTAAATCAATTGGGCTTAATTTCCACTGTTTTAGCGGGTGCATTTTGCGCTCTTTAAAGCGTCTGCGCTGTTCTTCGCGGCTTACAGAAAACCAAAATTTAATCACGTGAATGCCGCAACGTGTGAGGTTGCGTTCAAAGTCTGGGGCTTGGCGCATAAACTCTAAATACTCATCGTTATTGCAAAAGCCCATGACGCGCTCAACGCCTGCACGGTTATACCAAGAGCGGTCAAACAACACAATTTCACCTGCGGTAGGAAGTTGAGAAACATAACGCTGAAAATACCATTGACCACGTTCTACTTCACTTGGTTTTTCAAGCGCAACTACGCGTGCTCCGCGTGGGTTTAAATGTTCCATAAAGCGGCGAATGGTACCGCCTTTGCCAGCTGCATCTCGGCCTTCAAATAAAATCACCACACGCTGTCCAGTTTCTTTGACCCAAGCTTGTAGCTTCAATAACTCTACTTGAAGGTGATATTTTTGCTTTTCGTATGACTTTCTTGAGAGTAGATTTTGGTAAGGGTAGCCACCATCACGCCAGTCTTTAGCCAGCGCGGTGTCGGCATGAGTTCTGCCTTTTATTCCCTTGATATTTTGAATATCTTGAATGGCTTTGTTTAAGGCTAATGCATCATCTGGAGATGCGCCATCTAATATGGTTTGTAGCACTTCATGGAGTGAGTTTTTATCATCTTTAGCAATGCGGCTAATAATGTCTTTAACTGCCTCTACTTTAGACTCACGTGCAGCATCAATTTTTTCACTCACAGTAAAACGCTTAATGGCAGGCGTATTATTTATTGGTGGTGTGTCTCCCGCCGACACTTGACGTGCTTTTGGGGTGTTGCTTGTTACGCGAGGTTGAGCGAATGGTTTTGTGATGCTAGTTTTTTCTTTAAGTGCCATATCAGACTTCTCCCATTGATTGGAGTCATTTTCACCTTCTAAAAAGGTGCTGTCAAATGACCTTGTGTGAAAATGCACGTAAGTTGATATAGCACAAATAAAGCCTTATTTTTTTAGCTGATAAAACCTATTTTCTAATGTTTTCCCCTCTTTAACCGCGTCTAATCTAATCCCAGCAGCATCGCTGAGTGCCGCTAATCGCTCATCAGGATGGGGATGCGTTTTGAAAAGTAACGCGATACTGTTGTCTTCTTTGTTGGTTTGACCGATGGTTTGCAACACATCAGCCAAACCATAAGGCTCATAGCCTGCACGGGTGGCGTAGCTTAAGCCTAGTCTATCGGCTTCGTATTCTGCGGTTTTATCAAGACTGCGTGCGCTAATTTCTGCGCCACTTCCAATGGCTTTGCTGACTAATTGATTATCTTTAGCGTATTTATCGCTTAAAAATCCTGCGCCGATATTTAGTAGTTGCTGTTTTTGTAGCACTCTTAGTTGATGTTTCTCAACTATGTGTGCAATCTCGTGCCCTAACACGCCTGCTAATTGCGCTTCATTACTAAGCTTACGATACAAGCCTTTAGTGAGCATAATGTAGCCGCCTGGAGCTGCGAAAGCATTTAAATCATCACTTTCAATCACACCAAATCGCCAAGGCAGGTCTGGGCGCTCTGACTGTGAAGCCACCCAACGACCCACTGAATTCACATATTTTTGTAAAGCAGCATCTTTAACCAAAGGGGCTGCTCCTAATAAATTACCTGCGATTTCACGTCCTAATGCGATCTCCTCTTCTTTACTTGGGTTTTTCCAATTAAAGGCGGGTTGATTGGTGGTGGTGTTACCATCCTTGTTAGCATTGGCTTGAGTACTTTCAGGTTTAGGTGCGAGTTCTTTCTCAACGGCATCTTTTAATGCCCCTTTTAAATCAAATGCTGCACTTTGTAGGCTGAGTAAGCCTAATAAACTTGCAAGTAGCGTTGAAATGAGCAAGTTGCTGCGTGTGGATTTAATCGTCACTAAGTTCATTTTGCAGTGCTTTCTGAGGAAGTTAAATTAGCAAAGTTAATCGTTTCTAAATTGCCAGCTTTGGCAAATTGTTTGCCTTGCTCTGCGCTTAACGTGTAGCTTTCTAAGGTTTTGATTTCAGCTTCATTAAATTTTGCGGCTTTGAGTTCTTGCTCACTCAAACCGCGTACGCCCGTGGTCGAAACCACTTGCCCTGTACCCGCACGACCACTTGCCACGGCTAATGCACCACTGGTTTGATTGCTCGATGAAGCCGCACCACGCTTGACTGAAAGCAAGCGTACCCAGCCAGTATTTTTTTTGGTTTTGACTTGCAACCACGCGCCTTGTTTTTTGATAATTTCAAGGCTTTCACCACGGCTTAAATCGCCAGCGAGTTTGGCGTCAGCATATGGCTCTGCACGCAAATTATCATTTTTAAGTGCACTTCCAGTTTCAGCTATTGCGCTGAGTGGCGCGTAGAGTATAGATATACAACATGCAGTGATAAATATTTGTTTTAAAGTTAAGAACTTAGGTTTCATTGTGGATTGCTTTCTAAAATATCAAGCTTAATAATTGCCTGCGCAAATAAGCCGCGCCACTGGCTTGCCATGGGTTTTTCTGTATTAAGTGTGCCTGTGTGCTGTGTGTAACGCACGGCAGTAGTATTTGGCATACCAATGCTTTGCAATAGGGGGTTAAGTTGTTGTTCTAACTGTACAGAGGCGTGATGTGCATTTTTTACGGCAGTTTCATCATTATGCGAATACGCCCAACTCACTACGACCATGTCACTAAACAAGCCCCAAATACCACTTTGCGTGCCTTTTAACACCTCAACTGATGCACCTTGCACTTGTTGCTCAATTTTATGCTGTAACTTTTTTAAAATGCCATCACTTAAGGATTCTTGGCTTTCTATGATAATAGGCATCAATAAAATGCTAGCACCTTTTTTGCCTGATTCAACATCATTGGCGAGCAGTTTTTGCATGGCGCGGTCGTTTGCCATGGCGTAAATTTTAGCAATACTAAAATACAGCACCGCCCACGTAATTGGTCCAGTAAAATCTAAATAGGTATTGGTGACGTTAATGGCTAGAAATGAAAGTGCTAGTAATCCAATTTGGCTGCTACTAAACACTCTAGTCACTTTATCGCGGTCTATATTGCGATAAAACGCTAAAGCGGTAAGCCAAATCAAGATGAGGCTGATTAAAATATATGGTGTTTTACCACGCCACACTTTGAGATAATCGTTGTGTTTTACGTTATCAATGGCGGTGGCTAAAATTTCCACACCAGGGTGCGCCTTTGCCATGGCGGTGGCTTTTAGATCAAACAGCGAGGGCGCGGTTGAACCAATAATTACAATTTTGTCTTTAAACTCATTAGGAGCACGTTTTTTAACTTTGCTGGCCATGTCGGTATAAACATCGCTAAACGTTGCAAATTGGTAGGTAAAAGGCTTGCCACGCCAATTGATTAGCATGTCTTGCGGTGGTGAGAGGCTATTGAGTTGTGCAAAATTTCCTACAGATAAAGGCAAAGATGGCAAAATCCAACCATTTTCATCATGCCAAAGTTTATATTCACGCACAATGCCATCTTTATCTGGGTAAATGTTATGTGTGCCTAAATGTTTAGAATGTAATGCCGCTTCAAAATGTGGCAATACGATTGCAATTGGATTTTTGGTATTTGCTAGTGGCTGACCTTCAGCATCTAATTTTGCGCGCTGAATACCAGGAATCATATCAGGAGTGACTTTGCTTAAATGGTCGCTTTCTGGAGATAAGCGCAACATTGGAAAAAACGTATTACTCGTGCCAGCAATCACTTCGTTAAAATAAGCATCGCTATCGGGGTTATAAATATCAGGATCGCTGAATAAAATATCAAATACAATCGCTTTAGGTTGTTGTGCCTCAATATTTTCTACAAACTCACCCAGCACCTGCCTCGGCCATGGCCAGCGTCCATATTCGCCTGCCATGGCACTGAGTGAGGCCTCATTAATATCCACAATCACAATGTCAGCATCAGGCTTGGGCACAATGATGCGGTTTTTTACCATCATGTCAAAAGCGCGGTCGCGCATGTTTTCACCAATATGAAAAACGCTCGCATCCAATAACATCAACACCGTGAGTAACGCACTCAAGTATAAGTAAAAATTATTACGCAATTTGCGCGTTACATTAGCAAGCCATTGGTTGATGAGAAATCTAAGTTTAATCACTGTGCGCCTAACAGATAATAAAATAATTTGAAGTTTGGCATAAATTGAGAAGGATTAGAAACGGTCTTTTGTAAAACTGCGTTAAAGGTGTTGATTCAGTGCCCAAGTTACATGCGTTCGTACAATCTCAGAGCTGTCGTTGGCTCGGCTTCTAAGTGCGTTAATGACATGATGACTGGTGCTTGCATTACCTAAGCCAATGGCAATATTGCGTAGCCATTGCTCATAGCCGATACGGTAAATAGCACTGCCTGCCATTTTTCTTTTGAATTCTTCTTCACTCCAGCCAAAGCATTCCACTAGGCTGATGTAATCTAAACCGTGTTTGATAGCAAAGTCTGTTTCTTTTGTAACCTCAGCAAATTTGTTCCACGGACAGTAAATTTGGCAGTCATCGCAGCCATACACACGATTGCCAATCAGTGGTCTTAATTCCACGGGCACACTTCCTTTAAGCTCGATGGTGAGGTAGGAGATGCAACGCCTTGCATCCACTTCGTAAGGTGCAGTAATTGCTTGGGTGGGGCATACTTCTAGGCAACTGCTACAAGTACCACAATGGTTACTGGCAGGGGCATCTATAGTGAGAGGCAAGTTGGTGTAAATTTCTCCTAAAAAAAACCAAGATCCACGGTCTTTGTTAATCAGAAGCGTGTGTTTGCCGCGCCAGCCTAAGCCTGCTTTTTCTGCGAGTGCAACTTCTAATACAGGTGCGCTGTCTGTAAATACGCGATACTCAAAGTTTACTAGCTGATAACCACGTAGCTCTGTTTGAATTTTTTCGCACAGTTTTTGTAATTTATTACGCATCACTTTGTGGTAATCTCGCCCCATTGCATAGCGTGAGATAAAGGCTTTTGAGTGGTCTTTTATGACGGATTTGCTATCTACGGCGTTAGGTGGTAAATAATCTAAGCGAGCTGAAATGATGCGCACGGTATTTGGCACTAATTCAGCAGGGCGGGTGCGCTTGGTGCCATGTTTTGCCATATAATCCATTTCACCATGAAAACCTTTTTCAACCCAAGCTTGATGTGTAATTTCTGCGGTTTGCAGATGCGTATCGGTAATACCAATCTGATTAAACCCCAGTGCCAAGCCCCACTGCTTGATGTCGCTGCTTAATTGAGATAAGTTTTTAGTAGAATGCTGCATGATGAATGATTTTACACTTGATTTAGCCGATGAGGCGGCAACGCTTGCATTTGGTGCTACGCTCGCCAAGCTAGTAGAGCCTAATTTAACTATTTATTTGCATGGGGATTTAGGCGCAGGTAAAACGACCTTGGTGCGCGGTCTCATTCACAATTTGGGGTTTGTGGGTAAAGTCAAAAGCCCCACTTATACGTTAGTAGAGTCTTATGAGGTGATAGGTGAAAAAGGTACGTTCATGCTCTATCATTTTGATTTGTATCGTTTTAATGATGATGAGGAATGGGAAGCAGCAGGATTTAGAGAGTATTTTAATGCCAATAGTGTGTGTTTGATAGAATGGCCAGAAAAAGCTGCAAGCGTTTTGCCGCAGCCAGATATTGAAGTAAATTTTGTAATCAAACCCATGGGGCGAACGATTCACCTGTTAGCGCATTCAAACCTTGGGCAGCAATTGATTGGAAAATTTAACGCCAAACCGTGATTTACAAATAACTTAAAGAAAAAATGAATAAATTTTTTAGTACTATTTATATGGCTGTACTTTTAACGGTCTTTTTTGTAACGGCCTCTTTTGTAACAGCTTTTTTCGGCTTTGTTGCAGTGGCACACGCTGAGGCTAATGTGGTTTCTGCTGCACGGGTGTGGCCTGCGCAAGATTACACGCGCATTACCTTAGAGTCTGCCAAGCCCATTGTTTATAAAATGTCTGTGTTAAAAAGCCCTGACCGTATTGTGGTGGACATTGAAAATATTGCACTGAACGCGGCTTTAAAATCGTTATCAGATAAAATTTTAGCGAGCGATCCTTATATTTCAAAGGTGCGTGTGGCTAAATATAAGCCAAACACATTGCGCTTGGTGGTGGATTTAAAGTCAGAAGTGAAACCTACGATGATGACGCTATTGCCCGCAGGGAGTTATCAACACCGTTTAGTGTTGGATATTTACCCAATTAAAGATCCTTTGATGGCAATGTTAGATGAGCGTAATGCGCCGTCTGCAAGTACAGAAACGGCTTCATTGCCAAATACTGAGCTTGTGTTGCAAACATCGCCAAGCCACGTTGAAGTTAATTCTCCTCCAAATACAAGTGCATCACAAGAGGTGGTGGGCAATACAACACCAAACGATTCGGCGCAAGTTAAAACAACAGATGAGACTAAGCCTTCTGATTTGACTCAGCCTGAGAAAACGGATGTGCTTGAGCCTAAAAGCAATATTGGCGATGGGCGTAAAATTATTATTGCCATTGATGCAGGGCATGGCGGGGAAGACCCAGGTGCTGCGGGGGCGAGTGGTACGCACGAGAAAGACATTACCTTAATGGTCGCTAAAAAATTAAAGTCTAAAATTGATGCAACACCCAATATGCGCGGTGTACTCACGCGTGATGGTGATTATTTTATTCCACTGCATGGTCGTGTGGTAAAAGCACGCAATTTACAGGCGGATTTATTTATTTCTATTCATGCGGATGCCTTTACTAACCCTGCTGCGCGAGGTTCATCGGTATTTGCTTTATCTGAAAAAGGTGCTACCAGTGCAAGTGCACGCTACTTGGCTAAAAAGGAAAATGAGTCTGATTTAATTGGTGGTGTAAGCTTAAATATAAAAGATCCTGTTTTGGTTAGAATCTTACTTGATTTATCGCAAACTGCTACGATTAACGACAGCCTAAAATTAGGTAAAGCGGTGTTAGGAAAAATTGGTGAAATCAACAAACTACATAAAAATCATGTAGAACAAGCTGGTTTTGCCGTATTAAAGTCGCCCGATATTCCCTCGATTCTTGTTGAAACAGCGTTTATTAGTAATCCAGAAGAAGAGCGCAAACTCAATGATGACGCCTATCAAGATCAATTAGTCAGCTCAATTTTAGCAGGGATTGTAAAGTACTTTTCTACGAACCCTGCGTTAGCGAAAACGAAAGTAGCGCAAGAGTAAATTTATTGGGAGGCAAGCCCTCATGGAACTCAAATTTTTAGGTGCCACTGGTACTGTGACAGGTTCAAAATACCTGCTCACCAGTGGCAATCAGCGCATTTTGGTGGATTGCGGTTTGTTTCAAGGTTTAAAACAATTAAGGCTTAAAAACTGGGCAAAGTTACCTGTTGACCCTAAAACCATTGATGTCGTGGTGCTCACACACGCGCACATTGACCATACTGGTTATTTGCCTTTATTGGTAAAAAATGGCTTTTCTGGCAAGGTGATTTGCACTGAAGCCACGCACGAGCTGTGCAAAATTTTGTTGCCCGATGCCGCCCATTTGCAAGAAGAAGAAGCCGAATATGCCAATCGGCGAGGTTTTTCAAAGCATCAGCCAGCTTTGCCGCTTTATACGCAAGAAGATGCAGCGAATGCGTTAGCCTTGTTTAATTCATTTAAGTATGAGCAGGTAGTTTCGCTTGGACATGACAATGTGCTTACATTTCATCTGAACGGACACATTTTAGGCTCTGCCAGTGTACGCATTCATAACCCCAGCACGTCAATTGTGTTTTCAGGCGATATTGGTCGCCCTAACGATATTCTAATGAAGCCGCCCGTGCCGATTAAACAAGCGGATTACCTCGTGGTGGAGTCCACTTATGGCAACCGCTTGCATGTACAAGATGACCCTAAAGTTAAGCTGGCGCAAATTATCAATAAAACGGTTAAGCGCAAAGGTATAGTGGTGATACCCGTGTTTGCCGTGGGTAGAGCGCAAGAGTTGCTTTATTACATTCATCTGCTAAAAGCCAGTGGTGCGATTGCAGAAAATATTCCTGTGTACCTCAATAGTCCAATGGCGGTAGATGCCACGGCGATTTTTACACACTATCAGGCAGAGCACCGTTTGACTAAAGAAGAATGCATTGCCCTTAATAAAACAGCACATATTGTGAACTCAGTTGAAGAATCAAGAGCCTTAAACGAAACTAAAGGCCCGATGATTATTTTATCTGCTAGCGGTATGGCTTCAGGCGGGCGCGTGGTGCATCATATTAAAGCGTTTGCACCAAAGTCAAATAACACCATTTTATTTGTAGGTTTTCAGGCGGCGGGCACACGTGGTGCGGCGATGCTAGATGGTGTCAAAGAAATTAAAATTCATGGCGAGTACATTCCAGTGCGTGCAAGTGTTGAGCTCATTCCTAATTTATCTGCCCATGCCGATTATGCAGAGATTTTAACTTGGCTTGGGCATTTTGAAGCCCCACCTAAAAAAACCTTTATTGTGCATGGCGAGCCAGTAGCGGCTGATGCCATGCGCCACCATATAGAAGAACAATATCATTGGCGCACCATTGTGCCTGAGTATTTAGATGTTTTTAGTTTGAATTAGCGATGCCTTGAAGCCTGCATGGATAGTTGCTTGCAGGGCATACTTAATTGGTTTATTTTTTCACCAAAGTAAACTTTCACCCCAATCTGTTTGTGGCAACCAAGTGGTTTGTGTTGTGCTATTGGCATTCACTGTGCCTTGAGAAATTTGCACATTCACGACATGATTAAGTGCATTCAAGCTATTGGCAGTGTTGCCAATGTTTGCGCCAATGCGATTGTTATGTTGATCCATTAGGTTCGCGGCGTTACCTTTGTGTTCCATCAGATGTGTGACCCATTGCACGACTTTTGGTGAGCTTGTATACGCCACCACCGCACTGGCGAGCGTGTGGCGATACGCATCAAGCTGTCCATTTTTTCCACTAGGCCACGGGCTAGTAAAGCATTGCCACCATACGTAGCTGAGTACGAGTGTTGTATAAATAATGGGCAGTAGCATAATCCAAAATACGCGTATTTTTGTGACTTCTAATCGTTTAAATTTCATGATCATCTTTCAATTTAGCTTCTCAAACCCGTCACTGGGGTTCATAAAAAACATTTTTTTCCAGCCTTGCGTTTCGGTAGAAAATCGCCAAGGGTAGGGTAGAAGCGATAATACGCTGTAATGTAAATGCGCGGGTTTGCCTATGGCGTTGCCTGAGCTACCCACTGCACCAATGATTTCGCCACGGTTTGCCCAATCAAATGTGTGGGTGTGAATATGCGCTAAATGTGCGTAATAATAAATGCGCCATTTAGGCCCTAGCACCGCTATTACATTGCCACCCATACTGATGTTGCCTGTGTAAATCACCCAGCCGCTGGTGCTGGCTAACACAGGCGTGCCCATTTTAGCAAAAATATCCATGCCCTTATGTACGCCTGATTTTCCCCATGGGGAGAACCAAAAGGTTCGGCTATTCCAATCGTTTGTGGTGGCATTTTTTACGGGAATCACCCCGCGCTCGGGGATGCATAAGCCGAGCACGAGGATGAATGCTAAAAACTTAAATATTTTATATTTCGTCATTTTTAGCATGGTGATTTATACCGCATCCATTGTAGATTTAACGGTATTACTGCTAATTTGATACCAATCGACTTTTCTTGTAATAATCATGGTGACAGCAAGTAGCGCAAACACAAGTAATGAACCCATCAGTAGGGCATTATCTTCGGAGGCTAATATGCCATATAACGCGCCATATAGCGTGGTGAGTAAGCTTGCAAAAATTAAACCATTGGTTCTGCTTTTTAGCACGTAGCTTAAATAATAACCCAACAAACTTACACAGGCTAAGCTTGCAGTAAGGTAGGCTAAAGCAAAGCTAATATGTTCTGCGAGTGAAATCAGTAAACCATAAAACAAGGCCATGGCTAAGCCTACAAAAGTGTATTGTGCAGGGTGTATGCGTAAGCGTTTTAAACTTTCAAAAATAAAAAACCCCGCAAAAGTTAAGCCTATGAATAATAGACCATATTTAGTTGCGCGGTCAGATTGGCTATACACGTTAATTGGCTCTACAAAGCCGATACTAAGCGACTCTAGCGGGCGAGATTGAGTGTTCGTTGCAAGGTTGGCCATAATTGCAGTTTGATTGGTGCTAGACAGTGATGAAACTGTCCATTTTCCACTAAAACCAGCATCGTTAATGCTTTTAGTCACAGGTAAAAAGCTACCATTAAAGTGAGGGTGTTTCCAGCCAGATTGCAATGCAATGCTGTTATTTTCTGCAATGGGTGTAAAGTTAAAATTTTCCATCCCTTGTAAAGTAAGCGTAAATTCAAACGCAAAATTTTGTGCTTGCGGCAAATCAAGCTGGCCAACAGAGGCGTGTATGCCGTTACCAAGTGAGGTGTTGCTCCCTTGCTCAAACTTGTACGTTTGGCTATTCCAAACCAGTTCAGGTTTTCCGCTAATGCCACGTGTATCACTAATGCCTAGGCTAATGTAGGCTGGTAAAATCGTAACTTTGCCGCCTGTGTGGGTAGTAGTGATATTAAAATTAGCAGGTAAATTAAAGTTGCCTTTTACCGTGCCACTTAATAAATACATTAGAGCTTTGTAAATCCCTAATTTTTTTGATTCATTAGAAAACCCACCCGCAAGCTCTAAGTTCTCTGGTAAAAAATAAGCTGTGTGTGTTTCACGATAAATTTGTGTTTTACTGACTTCATTTTCGGTAGTGGTGACTGGATAATCTTCATAATAAGGCACAGCTAGCACAGGCCCCGTGATAGTTTGCTCGCCAGCCGAACTCCGTGCAATTTCAACCTTTACCTGCTCTTGCCGATTCTGCCGCTCCAAAATTAGCGAATTCACATAACTCACTGCCCATGACATCAACATAGTGAGCATAAAAATACCAATTACTTTAAAAATAAACGCGCGATTCATTATTGACTCCTAAAATTAAACATGGAGTACGCAGAATAAGGCGTGTGTGTGAAGTGATGATGCGTTGATGTGAAGTGAATGTGAAGTTTTTAAAAGCAAGTAGCTAAATGTGAAAATTAAATGGTACTTAATCTTTAGGTTTTCTCGGTGCTCTGTGAACTCTGTGGCTTGAACTGCTTTTTAAAGACTTACTCGAGTGAACGCTGAATTGCTAGTAACTCATTTTTTGGGTCGGCAAAATCCGCATACTGTTTGCCTTGTGTGCGTGCATACCAGTATTTGCTGTTCCACTCGTCACCTTCAATTTTGTGCAAAACCGCGTGTAGCCAGTTGGCGGCGTGGTCTGAATAGCGTTGAGCGATTTGGTGCGCGTTGTGCCAATCGCCATTGAGAGCCGCTGTTATTGCAATATTTAAATCCGCTTGATTCATTTTTATATGATTAGATGACTAAAGGTGGTTTTATAGGGGTATTTTAAGTGTTTAATCAATAAACTCAACGGCTACTTCTCGGCTATCCGCCCGCCCATGTTCATCTACGGCGCGTAGCACATAAGTGCCTGTATGTGGAGGTGTCCAAGCAATGCCAGCACCTGCTTCACTTTTTCCGATAAAGCTATTATCTGCAAACCAGTAAATTGCGCCCAAGCCACCTTTATTGGCTCTGAGCGCAATGGTTTCAGGCTTTGAGATTGAAATAGTGTAGCTAACACCACGTAATGGTGAAGTAATTTGCGGCGTATCTGTAACGTTTTGATTGAGGTTTTGATTACATTCCGCAGGTGACTTAGGTGGCGTGCGCCTTGGCATACCAGCTTCGCGGAATAAGCGTAGCATATCGGCATCCCAAAATTCGATAATTTCTTCATGCGTATTCGCACCTGCTTGGCAAACAGCTTGGTTAGTGGTGTTATCAAAATACACGGGGCGGTGCAGTGTGCTCACTTTAATGGGCGATTTGCCTGGAATAAACCAAGTTTCGCTTAAGTTTTTGCAGTATTGGTTGGGCAAATCACCACTGGCAGTGCAAACGTTGACCTTGGTGAGTGTACGTGGAGGCATGGCTTCTACTTCGCTTTGTGGGCTTAATAACTTTTGATGGCGCAGGCTATCCATGATTTGAAAAAACAAAGGTGCTGCGGTTTTAATGCCGACAAAAGCGGGGTTGGGTTTTCCATCAAAATTGCCTACCCACACGGCGAGTACATGGTTGCCACTGACGCCGATTGTCCATGCGTCATGAAATCCCCATGAGGTGCCTGTTTTCCATGCGGTCTTAAAGCGGTCTGGCTCCCCAGTATCAGGTCGTGGATTTTGCCGCAGCATATCAAGCACTATGTAGGCTGATTCTTCACTCAGCAATGGTATCGCAGGTACATCACTTTTTAATAAGCTAAAGGGTTTAAATCTGCCGTGATTGGCGAGCATGGCATACAAACTCACAAGCTCTTCCATGCTCAGTTCGCCGCCGCCCAATGCGAGCGCTAAGCCGTAGTGCCTTTCGCTTTTTAAATCGCGTACCCCAGCATTTTTTAAGAAATCATACAAACTAGGTTGCGATAATTTAGAGGATAGTGCAACGGCAGGCACGTTGCGTGAACGTATGAGCGCATCGGTTGCGGTGATGGGGCCGATAAACCGACCATCAAAATTTTCAGGGCTGTATGGGCCAAAGCTTGTTGGCGCATCTTTTAAAATACTGGCTGGGTGAATGAGGCTTTGGTCGAGTGCCAGGCCATAAATAAAGGGTTTGAGCGTTGAGCCAGGCGAGCGTTTAGCGGATGCGCCGTTGACTTGGCCGTCAATGTCGCTGTTGTAATAATTGGCTGAGCCTACCAGTGCTTTGACTTGCATGTTTTTAGCATCATAAAGCATGGCGACTACGTTATTGATGCCCAAACTCTGATTGTTTTGCACATAGCTGTCTATCATGCGTTGCAATGTGGCTTGTGCATGTAAGTTGAGGCCTGTTTGTATTTTTGCTTGGCGCGGATTGGCTTGCATGAGCGCGTCAGTAAAATGGGGCGATAAAAATGGCACATTTTTATTGGCTTGGATGGTTTGAACAGGCAATGCCATATCGGCTGCATATTGGCTATCGTGCGGATACTGTTTTAGCCAAGCCTCCCAAAGCCGCTGCCTTGCATTTTTGAGCATGGTGTTTTGCGCTGACAGATATAAACGTTTATTCGGATTCTGTGGAATCACCGCCAACGTGATGGCTTCAGGCAAAGTGAGGCGGCTTGCGGGCTTATTAAAATAAAATAAACTCGCCGTGGCAATGCCCTTAATATTGCCGCCATAAGGCGCGATATTCAAATACGCCTCTAAAATTTCTTGCTTGGAATAGCGACACTCCAACCAAAATGCCGCGAATATCTGCTCGATTTTACCCAGCACACTGCGCGAATCTATACCATACAAAGCACGCGCGAGCTGCATAGTAATGGTGGATGCGCCTTGGCGCGAGCTGCCAGAATAAGTGCGTACCATGCCACGAACCAAGGCAACAGGATTCACCCCAAAATGCCACATAAAATAACGGTCTTCATACAACTTAACCGCCTCAACCGCATTCGGCTCAATGTTTTTTAACGGCACCCAAAGTTGATACTGCGCATCTTGTGCCAACGTTAAGCGTAATAACGTGCCATCTGCGGCATAAATGGCGGTGGAGTGTGGGATTAAGTCGGCTAAGGCGGGTTTAGGATATAGCCTAAGTGCGACCAAAATGATTGAAACTAATGCAAGTAAGATTAGCCAGTATTTTAAATGCCGCGATTTGTAGGGTGGGCAACTTGTTGCCCACGCGTAAATTGAACGGACGAACCGCGTGGGCAACAAGTTGCCCACCCTACGCATTTGTGACATCGCTTAAATAATCACATTTCCCCGTATTGCATACGGGCTACTAGCTACAGAGGCCAGCATGATTTGAATGTTTCAATTTTATCGATCCATGATGAAACTATGTTCCCATCGCTGTATTGGGTATATCGTCGCGTTTCAACAGAAAATATCCCAAGGTTCATAAGCCCTAGATCATTGAAACCGCATGAGGGTGTGGGATTGGCAACATCTGCTACTGAAATTATTTCGTATTTTATGCCATCTTCAGCGCCAATCTGAGGTGTACCTGCCAAACTTCCAACCGAGAAACTATGCATTGCGGTAGTTTTGAATTTGGAAAATAACGTTTTCTGGGGTAGAAATTCCTTCTTTGTCTCTTTAGGAATTGATTTAGCTGGAATGGATACAAAAGGTTGACTCATAAGAGTAAGAGCCTTTTCACTATCTTTGCATTGGTTAGGTTTTGGTGCTGGTATCGTTCGGATATTCGCGTTTGAAACATTGGTAATTCTTAATATGCCACTAAAAGGAAGGGTTCTTTCGTTTTCATTCATGAGTTGATTCGCCATCGTAATGCCGCTGTCATTTGGGGCAAGTTCTCCATCTACTACTACTGTGGCGCTGAAAGGAATTTCGATGGTAGTCTCGTATGCTAACACCTCGAAGCGACCACTTCGCTTTGGCGGGATGGAAACTGTAGTTGAACTTGTACGGGTTACCGTATCTGAGGATGACTCACTAGTCTGCGATGACAAACCCACAGATTCGGAAATACTCAAGGAGGTAGAAGCACTTCCACCAAAGAACTTACCACTGAGGCTGATGCTTCCAGCTTTTGTTGTGGTAATAGACTCCCCTTTAGCTACCGAAAAACCCTTGTTTCCAGAAACAGAGAGGGAAACTGTCTGTGACAGAGTTACATCGTCACAGTTTTGATAATCTGTGGAGGAAAATAGTCCGCGTTCTGGTAGGGTAACCATCTGATTTTCGTCAAAAACCAAATTGCCGACCTTAACAATCTGTGTCGTTTTGACAGATGCACTATCTTCATATGTTTGGACAGATGTAGTGGTTGCATCCTTGCATACTGTTGCTTCATAGAAGTTGTCGGCACATCCACCTTCAGGTGATATTCGTCCACCACCACCGCAACGAATCCTTTTAGTTTCAGTCGTGCAGACTTTTGTAGTGACCGAAACAGGTTTAGAGAATTTCAGCAATGGTTTAGAAGCCAATTTTTGGTTTAGAAAGAGTTGAACGTCAACGTCTTTTCCAAATGCGCTGTATGATGTAACTAAACCAACGGTTAGGAACAATGCTGGTACTTTTGACGTATGAGTTTTCATTTAAAATTTCCTATGAATGATCTGAGAAAAAAGAGATGTGCATAATATTAAGTAGGCATCCAAATTTGACGTATTTAAATATGGCTAAAGCGTAGCGCATTCAATAAAAAAGTATTTTTGGCAATGTTTTGAACAAGGAATTTACTTCTTTTTTAATAATCATAAAAGAGACTTTTGAGTAAGGTAAGTTTAAACTACGAAAGCTTACAATACGTCATTTCAGCGAAAGCATGAACGCGGTCTCCCATTTTCGCAGGAATGACGAAATAAATAGTTATTATGGTAACCATTATTTCCCCGCCCGTCCCACCGTAATCCCTGTTGGCAATGACCTCGCCTGTAGCAAGCGGTTATACATAGATTCCGCATAAGCTGGAGGCACTACAAATTGTCCGCTGTTGGTTGCTTTGATTTTGTAGGTGAATTGGGTGATAGTGTTGCTTATCGCACCATAGAAAATCACGCGGTCTTCGCGGATGTCGGCGTAGCTGGGTTGCCATCCGCCACCTATGCCTAGGGGGCTGGTCCAGCTTGCGGTTTGTGGGGCTTCACCTTCAGCACCATCATATTCTGAAATCGTATGGTCGGTTTCGGTAGCGGCTGCTTGCAGCACAGGCTCAAAGCCGCCTGGCAATAAATCGACAATGGCGACATCGTCCACATTGCCATCGGTTGCGCGGATTTTGATATGGACGGTGATTTCATCGCCCATGGTGACAGATTTAATTGCCGCGCCTTTGTCATCGGTATATTCGCGGAAAATCTCCATGCCTTGCGTGAGGGCGGTGCTTGGCGGTTTGATGTCAAAGCCTGATTCTGTGACGGCGTAGAATAAGGGCAGGTCTTTTGTGCCTTGCAATTTCAGGCGCGCAGTATCAGGCGCAAAGTTCACCACGGGCATGATGTTTTCTGGCAGTTTGAGCGCAGTAATTTTGCCTTGTTTATCAATGCTGGTGATGCCCATTTGTGCAATGGTTTTAACGCCTGCGATATTGGCGTAAGCATCAAAACCCAGTAGCGCATAAGAGGACGTCAAGGTGTTGTAACGCCCTGCTGTAATCGGCTGCATGATATTCGCTAAGCCATTTGCCGTGATATTTTTTGCTTGATCGGGGAAGTGTCTTGCAACGAGATACAAGGTTTGCGCATTACGCACCACGTCATCGTAATAATGACCATAAATTGCTGTTTGGTGGCTCGCGCCTAGCAACTTAATGGGTTTGGCAATTAAGTCATTCGCAACACCATGTTGCTGCAATAATTGGTAGCTGGCTGCCAAATATGCTGCCGTTAAGTCTGCGCGCCATTCTTTAAAGTTGGCATCGGTTAAGACTTTTGCGTCGATGGTGCTACGCAGGCTGGCGAGTAGTGGCGTTGTCACATTGCCTTCTCGGGTGAGCAAGTAGGTGGCGTAGGCACGCACACGCACATCGTTTAAGCTGTTGGCGGGGCTTGCGGCTAACACTTGCAAGTAATCCAAGCCTTTTTTCAGCATATCAGCTGGAACGGCTTCGCCCGCGTTGGCGTGGTCGCGTGCTTCAAGCAGCATGTGGATAGCGTACACGCTGGCAAACGCGTCCGCTTCCACACTGGCATCCCACAAACCAAAGCCACCTTCGGCATTTTGGCGTGAGCGTAACACGCTCAAGGCGTTGTCAAAGCCGCCATTCTTATTGGGCTTAACGCTGGCGAGCAATTCGGGGCGCTTTTTCAGCACAATGAGCGGTAACACTTGGCTCACTAGTTGCTCGGTGCAGCTATGTTCGTAGTTGCTTAAGTAATCTAGCAAACCGCCTGCCGCTACTAAAGGCAAGGGCGAAACGCTGGCTTGCTGTTGGCGATATTCGCTAAACATTTCACGTTTTACCATGACTTGCGTATCGCCTTTAAAGCTGCCTGTTTGCACCACAGTTAAATGCGGTGTTGCAGGACGCACACTAATATCACTGCCAAGTTTGGCTTGTTTTGCGCCCAAACTTGCGGTGAATTCTAGCCGTGCAGAGCCTAATTTCGCGGCTGCGCCTTCACGCACTTTTAATTTATAAAGCACGGAACCTTCGCGCATTTCGCTAATTTTGAGCTTTTGTTTGGCCGCACCGATGAGCTCAAAAGCTGGCGAAGCGGTTAGGTTCAGCGTAACGGCAGCGTCTTTACCAGAGCCTTGCACGTTGTTAGCAACGCCGACGCTCACATCAAAAGTGTCGCCTGGGGTGACGGTAAGCGGCAGGTTGGGGGAGAGCACAAAGTCACCACGCACGGTGGCCTCACTCGTGGTAATGCCGATGCTGGCATCGTTTACCGTCACCGCAATAATGCGCATTTTTCCGTTAAAAGTATCGGGCACGGTGTATTCAAAGGTTTTGCTAGCTGCAACATCAACAATACCAGACCAATAGAGAGCGGGCTTATCGGTTTTACGTTTAAACGGGTTAAGATGCTTGCCTAATGTGCCATCGGCATCGCCACCAGGGGCGGCGGCCGCCATAATTTTGGTAAATTCAGGCAAAATCAAATCAAGAATTTGCGAGGTAGAAACGTCTAATTGGCGTTTTTGGAAAAAGTAAGCCAAAGCATCGGGGTTTTTGTATCGTGCAACTTGTAAAATACCTTCATCCACGGCAAACACCACCGCGCGACCTGCTTTGGCGGAATTAAGCTGCATTTTAAGCACTTGACCAGGCTTTAACAGTGGCGGATTACTGAGTGTGACCGTGTTCGTCCGCTGTGCCAAGCTTGTAACAAAAGGCACGACACCATATGAAAGCGGGCTGGTGAAAATTTCATCTGAACTTGGGTCGCGCACAAATTGCACACTCACATAGCCATTGCCTTCAAAATTAGCGGGCAGCTTGATTTTTTGCACCGAAGCTTGGTTGTCAACCTTAAACCATTGTTGAGCATAGACTTTATCGCGCTCAATGGTGATGAGGCCTGCGCCGATGTAAGGCGCACGAATGCTCACGCTGATGTCTTCCCCAGGTTTGTAATCTTTTTTATCGAGGGTGAGCTGTAACTCTGCATTGCGCTCAAGTGAGCGGCTGACGTTGCCTAAGCCCGCAACGCTGTATTCGATGCGGTTAAGCTCTAAGCCTTCTTTGTTTTTAATCACATAGGCAAAATCCCCAGGGGCTTCTGTTGCAAGGCTCAAGCGATTGCCAGCAACTTTGATGCTGTAGGGAGATTCTTTGACTAAAACTTCTTTTTTACGGGATTCATACTTGAATGTGCCGTTGCCTTGTTTGGTTAATACGGAAACATACTTACGCTCAATGAGCATGAGGTTTAAATCTGGCACGGCAATTTTTTGCAAGCTTGAGTTGACCGCAATTAAATTAACCTCACGGTTACTGGCTTTGCTCACATAATTTAAATCGTCATCGGCCTTAAAGCCTACCAAATAAGGTAACTCTGAGATTAAAGTTGCCGCCTCTGCAGACACACTGCGACCGCCGCCTGCTTCATAAGCTTGCGCTAGAATATGTAGCCGATAGGTGGCTTTGGTGTATTTCTCTAAGCCTAGCTTAAATTCGGCAATACCCTCTGCACTGGTGGTCGCATCACTGAGTTTTTCTGTATAGCCCTCTTTAGCCCGTAGCGGGTCGTAGAACATAAAGTCTTTATAAGCTGAAAACGCAGGATAAGCGGGGCTTAAAGTCAGTGTTGCGGTCACGCGGCGATTTTCTGCCGCCGTGCCAAATAAGTTTTGTACGTTGATGTTGGCTTTTAAATCTTTAGGGTTGAGCCAACCCTCGTTATTTTCTGGGAAAAGGGTGGTGTCTTTCGCAAACAGTGCTTTAACCTTCATGCGGTCAGGCTGAAATTCCTGCACTTTTACCGATACCGTGCCGAGTTGCTGATACGCATTGTTATCTTTCACTGAGTACAAGTTGACGGTGTAAGTGCCAGTGGGCGAAGTTTCTAAGGTTGTATAGCTAATTTCATTAAAACCGCCTGCACCTAGATGAATGGTTTGTTTTTTTACGGCTAAACCACGCGCGTCTAAAATTTCAGCCTCTAAAGGCAGGCCATCCAATGCTTTTGCCCATGTGGCCGTTTTCACAATGGCACCAATATGCATGGTATCCCCTGGGCGATAAATGCCACGGTCTGAGAATAAATAGGCATTCAAGCTATCTGCACTTGCTGCATTTTGTACGCCGCCCACATCAAAGCGTGAGTAGTCTAAGTTTCTATCATATTGATGTAGTGGTAAAAAGCTTAAATCGCCCGCTTTTTTCACAATGTACATAATCGGTGCGCGTTCGCGTTTTAGGCTATCCAACTTGCTAAAATTAACGCGACCATTTGCATCAGTTGTTTGGCTAAAGATGGTTGCACCATTTTTAGCAATCACCTCTACCGTTGCGCCTGCTACAGGCAGCCCTGTGTGGATAGATTGCACAAAAACAGCTTGAGAGCCATCAACTTCTCTTTTTGCAATTAAGCCTAAGTCGGTGACTAGAATCAGACGTTTGTCGGTTAAACCTTCAGTATCTTGCACATAAGCTGGCACAGGGTTGCCGTTTTCATCCACTTCTGTTGAAGGTTGATAAGGTTTTACGGTAAGCATAAATATCCCACGTTTTTCACCATCTTTACTGAGATACTCGCTTAAATCCAGTGCTTCATAATGGGCTTTACCAGTAGGTGTATTGAGCGGAATATTTTTCTCAAAACGTTCACTGAGGTTATCCGCATCTATATAACCATTAAACTCTGGGCCGCCAAAAGGGTTGCTACTTTGGGTAATTAAATGCTGTAACTGACCTGACAATACGCGACCAATTTCCATCTGCAAGCCTGGCACATCGCGTGTGAGTACTGCAACTTTGCGCTCACCACTTAAAGCTAAAAGTGAACCTTGGCTTAATATTTTTATTTCCGCAGGGAAAGGTTGAACCTTAAGTATTGTGCCGTAGGCTTTGCCTAATTGATAACCACCAAATGATTTAAGCCCTTTCTCTACTTGCACATAAAGGTAGCTGCCTACATCTGCTTGATATTTGAAAGAGTGCGTTTCAATGTTTTCACGCTCGGCAGGAATCATTTCAAGTGTCAGTGGTTTTCCAGCTGCCAATTCAGTAGCGGTAATTTCTTGTAAGCTGCTCCATGCATAAGGGTTTTTGCGCTCATCATCTGTACTTTTGATTTTGTTGCGCGGCAATATCCAAGCCTTAATATGTGAGCTAATTTCTTTTTCATTGACAGCAGTTGATGCATTAAGTACTAAAATTTGCTCAGGTTCGTTTTGCGTGTTTGAAACAACCATAGAACTGACTTCGTTGATTAACAAGCTGTTTAAGCCTGGAATATTCACGCTTTGATTTAATTCATTTTCAAAAGCTTTACCACCACGTGTAGCTTTAAGTCCTTTATCTATATTTATATCTAACACACTGTCATTTTTAGGGATACTCAGCGGCGCAGAGTGAATATAAGCATTCAGCTTAAATTTATCGTAACTCACTATAAAGGCAGTATTCTCTTGAGAAAAATCTAGCAAACTACTTTGGGTGCTACGCATTTTGAGAGTGATACTTTTTTCTAACTTGGCAGCATCTACAGGGTGACTAAAGTTAAGGTTTACAACCACCTTCTTCATAGCTGGGTTAATGGGGTCTTGGTAAAACTCACTGCTGGTGATAGTTGCAACGAACTCTGGCGTAGTAAACTCTACGTCCCACTGCACTAGTGTGGTTTTTGGGGTAAAGGCTTTTGCATTAAAACTCACGCGGTATTGCATTCCCACAGGCCAATCTGTTTTGGGTTGAAATGAAAGTTCATTTTCTGCCACCCAACGCCACTCACCTTCAATTTTAGGCATTACTTCAATGCCTTCGGTTACATTTTTGCCAACTTTTTCAATAGGAGCTACCGAGCGATCAAACGTCACCACCAATGGGTTGGGGGCTAAGTTTTCTTCAATTACTGTACGCGCTGGTGTGGTGACTGTTACTTTGGTGGTAATAGGTTGTGGACGAGCTTGGTACCAAGTGTAACCTTGCCATGCGCCAGCACCCAATGTTGTAATTAAAGCTAATATGCTCAAACTTTTGGCAGGTTTTTGTTGAATGCTAACAGTAAGGTTGCTTATTTGTACTCCGCACCATTTAAGCCAACTAGGGGCTTGGTAGTTAATTGAGCCAAACACATAACGCAGGCTTGCGAGGAGTATTTGCAGAAGTTGAATTGCCATCAATTTAATGAATTGATAAACGCTGTTTAACATCTGCATAGATACCTTAATAAAAGTCATTTATAAGTGAATTGATAACGCCAATAACGCGCGGATAAACGTAAAGAATACAAGATTTGATGATAAAATTGTGTAAATTGAAAAAGAATTTTAGTAAAGGATGGGCATGAGTAATTTAGTAGAAGTGGTTGTTCCAGATATTGGTAATTTTGATAGTGTAGATGTGATTGATGTGCTGGTGAAGGTAGGGGATGTCGTCGCCAAAGAAGATTCATTGATTACCGTGGAGTCAGACAAAGCTTCAATGGATATTCCTTCTTCCCATGCTGGTACGGTAAAAGAAGTTAAAGTAAAAGTTGGCGATAAAGTAGCCAAAGATTCCCTCATTTTATTGGTGGAAATTTCAGCAAGTGTAGCCGTTAAGGCAGAAAAAGCACCTGTAGCCACGTCTGCAGAAGTATCTGCCGTATCCCAAGTGACTGGTACATTAACACCAACTGCGCCAGTGGGCGATAGCGATATGCAAACCCAAGTGATCGTGTTAGGTAGTGGCCCTGGCGGCTATACTGCGGCTTTCCGCGCTGCTGATCTAGGTAAAAAAGTGGTGCTGATTGAACGTTATTCAACTTTAGGCGGGGTATGTCTCAATGTCGGGTGCATTCCTTCTAAAGCGCTATTGCACACAGCTAAAGTGATTACTGAGGCTGAAGAAACAGCCCATCACGGTGTGACTTTCGGTAGGCCTAATGTGGATTTAGAACAATTGCGTAACTGGAAAGCTAACGATGTTGTTGGCAAACTGACAGGCGGTTTGTCAGCAATGGCCAAACAGCGCGGTGTAACAGTCGTGCAAGGCATCGGTAAATTTACCAACCCCAAGCAAATTGCTGTGACAGCTGCGGATGGCACGGTGACTACGGTTTCATTTGAAAATGCGATTATTGCCGCAGGTTCGCAAGCGACCAAATTCCCAAGTGCGCCTGACGATGAGCGTATTATGGATTCAACAGGTGCGTTGGCATTGGCAGATGTTCCAAGACGTATGCTGGTCATTGGCGGCGGAATCATTGGCTTAGAAATGGGTACAGTTTATGATGCGCTTGGCACTAAAGTAAGCGTAGTGGAGTTTACCGATGGCTTGATACAAGGCTGTGACCGTGATCTGGTGCGCCCACTACAAAAACGTATGGAAAAGCGCTTTGAAAGCATTATGCTCAATACCAAAGTTGCAAAAATGGATGCTAAGAAAGATGGCATTCATGTGACGTTTGAAGGTGTAAACGGCAACGCAGATGCGCCTAAAGGCGTTGAAGTCTATGACCGTGTTTTGGTTTCAATTGGCAGAAAACCGAATGGTAAAAATATTGGTGCTGAGAATGCAGGTGTGGCAGTGGATGAATGGGGCTTTATTAAAGTAGATAAACAACAACGCACCAATGTAAACCACATTTTTGCTATCGGCGACATCGTCGGTCAGCCGATGTTAGCGCACAAAGCTACGCACGAAGGCAAGGTGGCAGCTGAAGTTGTTGCGGGTCAAAAAGTAGAATTTGTAGCGAGCGTGATTCCATCCGTTGCTTACACTGATCCAGAAGTGGCTTGGGTAGGCATGACAGAAACTGAAGCAAAAGCCAAAGGCATCGCTATTGAAAAAGCCTCATTCCCTTGGGCAGCAAGCGGTCGCGCACTATCCATCGCCCGCACTGAGGGTTCTACCAAGCTGATTTTTGATAAAGAAACTCATCGCGTGATAGGCGCAGGCATAGTTGGCGTGAATGCAGGTGAACTGTTAGCCGAAACCGTGCTGGCTATTGAAATGGGTGCAGATGCCCATGACTTGGGTTTAACAATTCATGCGCATCCGACACTATCTGAAACGGTTTGCTTTGCCGCAGAAATGAAAGAGGGCACGATTACAGATCTTTATATCAAGAAGCGCTAATCAGTACTTGTATTGTGTACAATGAACAACCAGTCTAATTTAAAACTAGGCTGGTTATTTTTTAATCGAAAAAGGCTAAATAATGAAAATAATAACCAGATTTATACCGATTGCGCTACTTGCAACAATATTTAGTGGTTGTGCATCTATCACTAAAGACTCAAATCAGCCTGTTCAGGTTGAAACGTATAGTAAAAGCAATCAACTCGTGAGTGGCGCAAAATGTGTGGCAAGCAACGAGCGAGGCGAGTGGACTATCACTTCTACGGGAACTGTTAATGTTCATAGATCGGGTCAAAATTTAATTGTTAAGTGTGATAAAGAAGGTGAACAGTCAGGGCATGCAACGGTAATTTCACGTGCAAATGGCGGTATGTTTGGCAATATTTTATTTGGTGGTGGAATCGGCGCAATTATTGACCATAATAAAGGCACGGCTTACAGTTACCCAGATTGGATACGCGTCATTATGGGCGATAACCTTGTTTTTGATAGAAAAAATAATAAGGACAACGAAGTGATGCTTGGTCAAGCTGCATCACAGGAAGAGCTTAAGAAAATTGAAATTGCAAAAGCAGCAGAAGAAAAAGCTTTAAAAGAGAAAGCGATAAAAGATAAAACTGTGGCTGATGCAACAAAGACCCCTTAATTAGTTAGAAAGTAGCTATGTCGAATCTAGGTTTTTTAAGTGCTTTATCAGCTATTTTGCCTAAAGACAGACTCTTCACCGACCCCGTCGATTGCTACGCTTATGCTTATGATAACTCACGCATTTTTCATTCGCCAATAGCGGTGGTTTTTCCGCTGAATGTTGAAGAAGTGCAGGCGGTTATCAAACTGTGTAATCAGTATAAAGTGCCTGTTGTGCCACGTGGGCGTGGCACGGGAACAGCGGGCGGCAGCGTACCAGAGGCGGGTGGTGTGGTGCTTTCATTAGAGCGTATGAATACGATTGTCAGCGTAGATCCCGACAATCGTATGGCGATTATTGAGCCTGGGGTATTGAATCAAGAGTTGCAAGATGCGATTAAAGGGGTTGGCTTTTTTTGGCCGCCAGACCCATCGAGTGCAGCTTATTGCAGCATAGGTGGTAATTTAGCGACTTGTGCGGCGGGTCCTCATGCCGTGAAATATGGCGTGGCACGCGATCATGTGCTGGGTTTGAAAGCGGTCACGGGTCATGGTGACATCATCAAAACTGGCTGTTACACCAGCAAGGGCGTGGTGGGCTACGATTTAACGCGATTGCTGGTAGGCTCAGAAGGCACGCTGGCGGTAATTGTAGAGGCGACGCTTAAACTGACGCCTTTGCCTAAACATACAGGTGGCATTACAGCTGAATTTGTAGATACCTTTAGTTGTGCAAAAGCTATCGCGGCGATTATGGCGCAACCTTACACACCGAGTGCATTAGAGTTTTTGGATAATGGTGCGCTTAATCTTATTCGTGGTCGCCATAAAAACTTATTGCCAGAAAACGCGCGAGCTTATTTGATGATAGAAGTGGACGGCTCTAGCCAAGAAATTATCGAGGCGACGCAGGCAATTTTGCAAGCTTGCCAAGTTGAAGGGCTGATTGAAGCAAAACCTGCTGAAGATACCAAAGCGCTATGGGCGGCACGCAAAGCTTTATCGCCTTTGCTAAAAGATATCGCACCGAAAAAAATCAATGAAGACATTGCTGTACCTGTTTCTCACTTGCCAGAATTGTTGACTGGTTTGGAAAAACTGGCGGCACGTTACCAGATTTCAAACGTGAATTTTGGTCATGCGGGCAATGGCAATATACATGTGAATTTGTTGGTGAATCCAGAAAATGCCGATGAAATGAAACGTGCTTATGAATGCTTAGATGAAGTGTTTAGTTTAGTGCTGTCACTGCAAGGCACGCTTTCTGGCGAACACGGCGTAGGAATTGCTAAACGCGCCTTTGTTCCTCGTGAGATTGATGAAACCACCATGAATTTAATGAAGTCTTTAAAGCTGACTTTTGATCCAAATAATGTGCTCAATCCAGGGAAGTTATTTCCGTAAACGTAGCCAAAAGCGACAGCTAGCATTCGCAATTTCATCCTTACTCAGTACTTCGTTTTAGCAATGATTTGACGCAACGTACTGCAAAATTCAAAATAATTTGCAGGTCAAATAAAGTAGATATAAGGTAAAATCACCTTATGTTGCAGCCTAGTCAAACTCCCAGCCAAACTCATTCGGATTCCGTTTCTGAATCTGCATATTCCTTACCTGCATTTGTGCATCTTCGTTGCCACAGTGAGTACTCAATCTTAGATGGCATAGTGCGAATTGACGACTATATTAAGTGTGCTGTGAGTGACCAAATGCCTGCGTTGGCATTGACAGACTTGAGTAATTTATTTGGAGCCATTAAGTTTTATAAAGCCGCACGCGGTGAGGGAGTTAAACCTTTAATCGGTTGTGACGTGTGGTTGGAAAACACTTCAAGCCGTGATCAGCCCTCGCGATTGCTATTGTTGTGTCAATCCCATGCGGGATATTTGCTTTTGTGCCAGTTATTAAGTCGGGCTTATTTAACTAATCAGTATCGCGGGCGTGCCGAATTTAAGCGAGAGTGGTTTGTTGAAACAGGTACGGAAGGCTTGATTTTATTGTCTGGCGCACTGGCGGGTGATGTCGGTCAAGCGTGTTTACAAGGTAGCCAGCAGCTTGCTTGTGAGCTAGCAAAGCAGTGGCGTGATTTGTTTCCACAACGTTTTTATCTTGAGGTGCAAAGAACGTTTGACGTAGCAGATACGGCTAGAAATACGAGTGAAGAACACTATATTCAACAAGTTCGCGTTATTGCGCATCAGTTGCAATTGCCGATTGTAGCGACACAGCCAATACAGTTCACCACACCTGATGATTATAGGGCACATGAAGCAAGAACTTGCATTGCAGAAGGGTATGTATTAGCAGATACGCGCCGCCCCAAGAACTTTACGCCTGAGCAATACTTTAAAACACAAAGTCAAATGGCAATGTTGTTTGCAGATATGCCAGAAGCACTCACTAACTCGGTAGAAATCGCAAAACGTTGCAACTTAACGCTTACCTTAGGTAAAAATTATTTACCTCAGTTTCCTACGCCAAACAATGAAAGTTTGGATGATTACCTAATCTCTGAAGCACGTGCTGGGCTGGTAAAGCGCCTAGCAGTGCTTTACCCAGACGAAAGCCTGCGTGCCAACAAGCAGGCGGATTATGAGGCACGTTTAGACTTTGAAACTAAAGTTATTAACCAAATGGGCTTTGCAGGCTACTTTCTAATCGTGGCAGACTTTATTAACTGGGCTAAAAATAATGGCGTACCCGTGGGGCCTGGACGTGGCTCTGGTGCGGGCTCTGTGGTGGCGTATAGCTTGGGTATTACCGATTTAGACCCACTCGAATACAACTTACTGTTTGAGCGCTTTTTAAACCCAGACCGTGTCTCCATGCCAGACTTTGACATTGACTTTTGCCAAGAAGGGCGTGATCGTGTTATTGACTATGTGAAGCAAAAGTACGGCATTGACGCCGTTTCACAAATTGCAACTTTCGGTACCATGGCGGCTAAGGCCGTGATTCGCGATGTTGGCCGTGTGCTAGATTTACCGTTTAATTTTGTCGATGGTATCTCTAAACTGGTGCCGATGGAGTTAGGCATTACACTCTCAGATGCTTTAGAAAAAGAGCCGCAACTCGCTGAGCGCCGTGAAAATGAAGATGAAGTACGCGAACTGCTTGAGCTTGCATTGCGCTTAGAAGGTTTGGTGCGAAATGTTGGAATGCACGCTGGCGGTGTGTTGATTTCCCCAGGCAAGATTTCAGATTTCTCGCCCGTGTATTGTCAAGCCGATGGCGCGAGTTTAGTGAGCCAGTACGATAAAGACGATGTGGAAGCAGTGGGGTTGGTGAAATTTGACTTTTTAGGGTTGCGCACACTGACTATCTTAGATATGGCACTGGATCATGCTAATAAGCAGCGCGCGGCAGATAACCTAGCACTTTTGTCATTTGCAACACTGCCTATTGATGATAAAGCCACTTTCCAGCTACTTAAAACTGACAATACCACAGCGGTGTTTCAGATAGAGTCGCGTGGTATGAAAGACATGCTCAAGCAAGCGATGCCAGATTGCTTTGAGGTTATTATCGCGTTGGTGGCGTTGTATCGCCCAGGGCCGATGGATTTGATTCCAGATTTTTGCCGCCGCAAGCACGGCAAGCAACGCGTGGAATATCCGCACCCACTCACCGAGCCGATTTTGAAAGAAACCTATGGC
>JABFSF010000073.1 GCA_013140755.1 Methylotenera sp.
TTTAGGTGCAGTTGCAGCCGTTGCATACATTGCAGCAGTTCAACTAGGCGACAAAACAGCTGACTTGTTTGCTTGGATGGCTAACCACTTGCCAGGCGGCGAAGATGACGAAACAGGTCAAGTACGTCAAACTGGTGATGGCTTAGTAAACTTAACTACTGATGCTACTACTGGTTCAATGACATTTGGCACAGCTCCAAAAGACAACACCATGAACGAAACATTAGGTGGTTCAAGTGTTTACACCAATCTTAACGGTTGGGATAGCTAATTTTAAGCACTTTGCTTAAAATGTAGCGATAAAAGCCCTTGGTTCACCAAGGGCTTTTTTGTATATTTGGTTTGGGTTAAACATTGGGGTGTTTTAAAAGGGTATTTGAGTATGGTATTACCACAAAAAATAAGTCAAGAAGCGCAAGTTCTATTAGCACAAGCAAGCGCATTAAAAGAAAAAGGGCAGCTACAGCAAGCATTGGCTTGCGCGCAAAAAGCCTTTAAGTTGGCACCTCATCATGCACAAACCCACAACATGCTGGGCGTGATTGAACAAGCACTTAAGCAATATGCCAAAGCCTTAGACCATTATTTACAAGCGCATAAACTAGATGAAAAAGACCCTGTCTATATTTATAACATTGCGGTGATTATGGCAGGCTTAGGCAAGCATGAAGAGGCTGTGCAATGTTTTATGACGAGCTTGATGCTGAATAAAACGAATGCGCAAGCTTTTATTGGTATGGGAGATGCATTAGCTACACTAGGACGCTATGAAGAGGCGATTCTTGCATACAAACGCGCACTTAAAATTAACCACAAAAATGTGACTGCAATAACGCATCTAGCCATTAGCTATAATGAGTGTGGGCAGTACGAGTATTCTATTCCGCTTTACCAGCAAGCCTTGACCATAAGCCCTGCACAGACGACACATTCAAATTATCTATTTAGCTTAAATTATGTACCCAGTGACGATGACCAAGTGATTTATCAGGCACATAGAGATTGGGCCAAAACGTATGCCAACCCAGAGATTACCACTGGAAAATATTCAAATGTGGTCAGCACACAACGTAAACTGCGTTTAGGTTGTGTGTCTGCAAATTTTAAACGTCACTCCATGACTAAGTTTTTTATGCCCTTTTTTGAGCATTTAAACCGCGATTTATTTGAAGTATATTTGTTTTCTCAAACGCTTAAAGGCGATGATCTTACAAGAAAGTTGCATGACGAGGCAGACCAATGGAACGACATGTTGTTGGCAGATACCAATGCATTAGTCACTAAAATTAAAGAAGATACGATTGATATTTTAGTGGATTTAGATGGTCACGAAGGCGGCAAACAGCTATTAGCATTCGCACAAAAGCCAGCACCAATACAGGTTTCTTGGTTAGGTTACTTCAATACCACTGGACTTAAGGCGATTGATTATTTTATTTCAGATGCGTTTAGCTCTCCACCAGAAGTGCCTCAATACTTTGCTGAAACCTTAGTGCGTTTGCCAAATACGCGCTTTTGTTACATGCCCCCTAAAGATGCGCCCAAAGTGGCTAAGCTCCCCGCACTAAAAAATGAGTTTATTACCTTTGGCTGTTTTAATAACTTAGCCAAAATTAACGATGAAGTCATTCGTTTATGGGCAAAAATTTTACACGCTGTACCCAATAGCCATTTAATTTTAAAAGCCCGTGCGCTTAATGATGAGGCTACACGCAATTGGTTTGCGGCACGCTTTTCAGGACATGGTATTGAGCCAACACGTTTAACGTTTAGACCATATTCAAAAAATATGGAGCTTTACCGTGAATATGGTGATATTGATATTGCGTTAGACCCATTTCCCTTTACTGGCGCGGTAACCACTTGCGATAGCCTTTGGCATGGCGTGCCAGTCATCACGCTAGCAGGAACGCGCCTCGTGGCAAGGCAAGGTGCTGCTTTCTTGAGTAATTTAGACATGCAAGATTGGGTTGCCAACACGCAAGAAGATTACTTGAAAATTGCCGTAGATAAAGCCTCTAACTTAGAAAAGCTATCGCAAATACGTGCCCAATTGCGTCAGAAAATGGCTAGCTCGCGTATTTGTGATGGTGTTAGCTTTGCGCACGAGATGGAAGAGGCATTTCTTCACATGTGGAAAACATGGTGCGAAAAACAATTAAGCACCCCTAAAGCTTAGCAAAACGATGACTAAGGTTGAAATACAATCGTTATTTGATGCAGGCCTAAAAGCTTGGGAAGAAAAAAACGCGCACCTTTGTTTGCAAATAGCCAATAAGCTACACGCAATAGCCCCTGATGATGTCTTAACACACCAAATTTATGCAAGTGCGGCAATCCTTAACAATCGACCTGACATTGCCTTGCTAAGAGTGAATGCTGCCCTTGAAACCACCCCAGCAAACTATTACCCTTTGTTGCTGTTAAAAGGGGAAGCCCTGCGTTTAAGCTGGCGGCATGATGAAGCTGAAGTCTGTATTAAAGAGGTGGTTGATAACAGCAAAGACAGCGATGCTTGCGTGAAACTTGCGACCATTTATCGAGATAAAGATAATTATGAGCAAGCCCATGTGTGGATGTTAGAAGCTTATCGGCGTGCTCCCAAAAGCTTTAGGCGTTATATTAACCTTGCATTTTGTGCTTTAGTCACCGCGCAACCCAGCACCCAAGTATTTCGTTGGCATGCATCAAGACCCCGACGGGTATTTTGTGCAGATATTTGCACCCCTATTTTAACGCACAGTACCCAAGCACTCCATTTACATGTTCACCATGATATGGATTTAGGTCTAGGGGATCACTTATTTTATATGCGTTACTTGCCCTTAGTCAAAGCAGCTGGGCACCACATTAGCTATACACCGCACCCAAAAATCGCCTCTCTCATGCACCGAGTGCCGTATATAGATACTTTTTTACCCCTTGATGCTCGCACAGATGCTGACTTAGTGCTTTATGAAACCGAACTGCCTTTGTTACTTAACGCGCAACAGGCAACCATTATTCCTGACTCTTTAGTGCTCCCCCCTTTGGAGGAAGAATTAAAGCAAGTGCAGGCACTGTTGCAAACATTAGGTCCACCCCCGTACTTTGCCGTTACTTGGACTGCTGGCCCCATACATCAACAGTATATTCGTAACGGTAGCATAACACTTCCAAGACGTATTGAGCCTGCGGTATTAGGCAGTGCCTTAAAAGGCTTACCCGCAACCTTTTTGGTTTTACAACGCCAACCAAATACAGAAGATTATGCCGCATTTGAACAAGCATTAGGAACCAAAGCTCATGATTTAAGCGCATTTAATGATGACCTAGAATCCATGTTTGCATTGCTAAGTTTGGTTGAGGAGTATATTGGCGTTTCTAACACTAATAGTCATCTTCGCAACTTGGTGCCTAAACATGCCCGAGTGCTGTTAAACCGCCCTACCCAAGACTGGGCTTATTTGGCGCATGGTAAAACAAGCCCTTGGCATAAAGAGGCATTACTTTATAGACAAGCTTTTGCAGGCGATTGGCAAGAAGCCATGGCAACATTAAGCACCGATTTAATCGCGCAGTACTTTAAAACCCCGTGATGCACTCATGCTATTAAATCGTAATAACAATTTTGACTTTTTAAGAGTCTTTGCTGCAGGCATGGTAGTGTTTGCACATTCATTTGATTTATTGGGCTTGAGTAGCCATGAGCCTTTGCGTGTATTAAGTGGTCATTTTATTGATTTTGGCGCGTTGGCGGTCAATATGTTTTTTGTGATTAGCGGCTTTTTAATCACAGCAAGCTTATTTTCAGGCAAAGGATTGTTAGCGTTTTTGATAGCAAGGGTGTTGCGTATTTATCCTGCTTTAGTGGTAGCAGTGTTATTTAGCTCACTGGTGATTGGCGCGTGGTTCACACAGTATGAATGGCTGGATTATATTCGTCATCAACAGCTATCACACTATATCTTCAGTAATCTTTTTTTCTTTGATAAACAATATATTTTGCTAGACCTCTTTAGTCAAAACCCAATGACAGAACTCAATGGCTCTTTATGGACAATAAGGTGGGAGTGCTTTTTTTATGGGGCTTTATTGATACTGGGGTTAGCCAGTATTGACAGACCTGCAATTGCTAAGTGCTTGTGTTGGCTTTTTTATATTTTAATGATTGCTTTATGTTGGAGTCGCGCAGATTTAACTGGCTTAAAGCCTGAGCCTATTAACTTTACGCGTGTAGCCCCTTACTTTGCTGTGGGCGGCTTGCTCTATCTGCATTACCCCCTGATAGCGCGCTTAATTAAGCATGGCATCATCATATTACTTGTATTAAGTGCATTTGTATTCATGGCTAAGGGTTCGATTTTATTTAAACCAATGTTCACTCTTACCTTAGCACTTGCTGTATTGTGGCTCGCTTATAGTGCTCGAATAAAACTACCAAAAAGTGCTAATGGCAATGATTATTCGTATGGCGTTTATTTGTTTGCTTGCCCAATTCAGCAAAGCTTAGTCGCGTCTTTTACGTGGGACTTTACGTATGCGCCCTTGGTGTTTTTTATTTGCTCTATGTGTTGCGTGTTGCCTTTTGCATTATTATCATGGCACTACATAGAAAAACCTGCGTTAAACTTAAGAAAGCCAGCACTGGCTTGGTTAAATGTAAAGCACAGGGTATATTCTTAAAAACTTTGTGAGGTGAAATTTGGTTAATTCTAGTTATGTTTTATTGATGCTGGCTGGTGTGATTATGCTATCAATTGCAGTCTCTTTAAGCGATTATCAATCAAGAAAAATTCCTAATCGCTACTTGCTGATGGCAATGGCTTATGCGTTTTGCATCATAGTATATTTTTCTTTAGCGCAAGGCTGGTTATTTTTTGGTATGGCATTAAGAAACGGGCTGTTTGGCATGTTAATTGGCTTTGCATTGTTAATTCCAGGCTACTTTTTAAAGCAAGTTGCCGCTGGAGATGTTAAATTGATGATGGTATTTGGCTTTTATTTAGGCCCTTTAGGAGCTACTTTATCTTTGGTCATTGGCGCAATGATAGGTGGTCTTTGGGCATTAGCCATTGCTTGGCGACAAGGTGGACTCGGCAACCTGTTTCGTAATATAAAATATATGTGGAATAGCATGTGGCTTTCTGGCTTTAAAGAAATGACATGGGATTTACGCAGTGACGGTGCCATTAAAATGCCTTATGGCGTGGCACTCAGTGCAGGTGCTGTACTTGTATCGTCTTGGCAATTATGGATACGTTTTTTTGCGAACTAAATTGATAAAGTCATTCCCAAACAACTATGTCATTGACTAATTTAAATGAGAGTGATGATGAAAAATACTACAGCATTTAAAATTGTGTTAAACACATTGCAACGTGGGCAAGCCATGGTGGAGTTTGCCGTTATTATTTTGGTGCTCACTTTAATTGTGGTAGGTGGCATTGAGCTTGCAACGGCTGTGTTTTGGAGCAGCAAAACCAATGATGCTGCTAAACAAGCCGCCATGGCTTGGGTAGCAATGAGTGGCAATGTTCAAAATGGTATCGGTCCAATTGATGTAGCGACAGGACATGGTCAATATGGTTTAGGCGGCAGTGATGTTTATAATGACCCTGCAACTAGCGAAGATTTTAATTACTATGGCTTAGGCGATCATCAAGACCCCGCTAACTTTACCAGAGCAACATGCACGGGTACTGGTGATTATGGCTTAGGGGGGCAATACCCAACACGTATTGCGGACAAAAATGATGACGATGGTGACGGTAAAGTGGATCCGATTTATCACATTACTGGGGATGTCTATTTGTTTAACCCTAAACCTTTGGACATCACTGATTGTGATACCGCAGGCAATTTAACATTAGATGATTTTGTCAAAGGCTTGCCTAAAGTTAATCAAGCTATTTATCCATTATATGAGCGACATGTGGTTAAAAATGGAGAGTTAGGGTGCACTCAAGCACAATGTATATTGCTGATGCTCCCTGGCAGACTTGATGCAGATGATACCGTTAAATTAGTGGATTTATCCATCGGCACCCCATATATAGATGTGGATGGTAAGAAAAAAGCTCCTGCAAGTGCCACGGCCATTCCTGCCATGAAGCTAGAGTGTGCCAACGCGGGTACTGAAGACTTTAATAACCTCTGTGGAACGCCAGATGACGATGGTAAGTGTTGGCTTGGCGGATCAAGGCAAGCCTGTGAAATTAAAATTGAAGTGCGTTACAAGTTTGTATTTGAGTCTTTTGTCACCATGTTTATGGGTAATAGCACAGATGCAAGTATTGAGCAACTGGTGGTAGATGACCCCAGCTTATTTGATAATGCAGATGCTGGCAATGATGGTAATATAGGTAAAGACATTAAAGCCTTTGGCAGTGAGTTAAAACCTCAAAAACGGTTCTTAGGATGCCATCAAAGTATTGGGGGTAGTCTTGCAAACGATTTAAATCGCACTGGCACTTGGAGTTGTAACTAGATTACTGAGCAAGGCTACTAAACTAAATGTAGCCAATAATTAAATAAAATATTGACAGAGGATTTTCATGGCTTTAGCAAATAGTACCGCTAGAATTCGGCAAAAAAAACGGCAACGCTTGATTATTGTTTTGATATTGGTGTTATTGGCCATGGGAGCTGGTGCTTATTTTTATTTAGCCCCCGATAAAAAACCTAAGGAGCGCGTCAGGCCTAAGGGTACTTTAGCGGTACCGCGCGTATCACAACCTATTAGAATTGGCGATAGGATTAGTTTTAAACAGGTGGATTTAGATTATTTAAAACCTTATGAAGTGCCGCCAGATGCGCTTATGAAATCTTGGCAATTTAACGGTAGAATCGCCACGCGTAATATTCGCTTAGGTGAATATTTGCATGAAGAAGACTTAGCACCTCCAGGCGCACCTGATGGCTTTTCTGGAATGGCAAAATCAGGCAATCGGGTTGTAGTGGTTGAAACAGGTAGCATACAAGGCAGACTCTTTTTACGTGAGGGTGACCACATTGATGTATTAGCCATAAACGCACCCGCAGCCCCACCAAAATCTGGCGGCGGGGTAACAAGAGAAGACGGCGGATCCCAACCTGGTGCTGGTGGACAACCTAAAAAAGCTACAGTAAACACCGCGGTCTCTACAAGTGCAACCCTAGTGGCAGAAGATGCTGTTGTGATGCTAACCCCTAAAAAAGGACCAGATACTGATTATATGGTACTACAAATGAAGCCTGAAGACGCGCATATTACAACGCTTTCTTTAGCTTCTGGGCAAAAGCTGCGCTTTGTTTTCAGACCATTTAACGATGCGCAACGCATTACTCAACCTAAAAAATTGACCGCGACGACTTACCCTGCTAAAGATTCGCGTCTTGTAGAGGTAATTGAGGGCGCAAAAACAACGGCTCAAACACCGCTTTTAGTTGAATAGGTTGTTATGCTCTTTGCAGATAAAAGTAATGTTACTTTGTTACTAATTTTGTAGCTATGTTTAATCGCATATTAAGTAGCCCTCCCAAATGGCTGTTGTTGTTTGTTGGCTTGCTTTTTTGCGTGCCATATTTACAATCTTTTTACAGCCCTCCAGTTGCTCACTTTTTTCATGAGTGGTTTGCAGCAGTCTTAGGGGTGCTTATTTGCTTAGTCGCCTTTATTCAACATCAAGTTCAGTTGAGTCGTACTAGTCTTTGGCTGTTGGGCTTAGTTGCACTTATTGGTGCGCAGTTTTTTATTCATCCTCCTGTCTATGCTGCTTCTGTTGTAGGACCTATGATCTATTTGCTGGGGGCTTGGCTGATGATGACAGCTGGGGCAACGCTCCGTCAGCATTACACTTTAAATACCCTCATGATTTGGATTGCATGGTTTGCATTGTTGGCTAGTTTTGTGCAAGCGTGCTTTGGGCTTCTGCAACTCATTGGTACGCCAGATTGGCTAACGCAAGTAATTGCGCAGCCTAAAGGTTCGTTTGCCGGCTTAATGGGGAATATGCGCCAACAAAATCATTTTGCTGATCAAGTCACGTTCGGTTTAATGGCTGGGGTTTATTTATTAGCCTCTCATCAAATCTCAAAAAAAGTGTTTATCCCTTTATCGGTGTTTATTTTGTCAGCTCTTGCCTTAAGTGGCTCGCGTAGTGTGTTTGCTTATTTTAGCGTTGCCCTTTTATTGACGATGCTGTGGTATTTTGTAGTCACTGAAATATCCATCAAGCAAGCATTAAAGCGGATATTGCTGATTTTATGTTTACTGCTAATAGTATTCACTGCTTTACAATTTATACTTCCTCTCATTCCTCAGCTATTTACGCATGATGTCACATCTGCGGCTTCAAGCACTAATGCTGCAACTTTGTCCGTAGTCACCACCGTACAGCGCGCAACATCTTCAGTTGACACTTTTGGCCTAGGTGTTCGCGTAGAGCTTTGGAAAACCGCCATCACGGCTTTTTTAGCACATCCTCTCTTAGGCTTAGGTTTAGACAGCTTTGCTGTACTCACTTGGCGTACAGATCAAGGCGGCCTCATGGGCTACACTATGCATAGCCATAATTTATTGACAGAAATTGCCATGAGTTTAGGTTTTTTTGGTTTGGCATTGCTACTTATTTATTTTATTTGCCTCGCTAAAAATTTTTGGCAGCAATCCAACACTCTAGCCTTATGGCCAGTGTTGATGATGATGAGCGTAATGGGGATACACGCTTTATTAGAATTACCTTTTTGGTATTTACATTTTCTTTTACCATTTGCCTTGCTCGCTGGTTTAACCGAAGAACAAACCAATCATCACATCGCATGGGTTAAGCCAGTGGCACTTTTTGCTGTTGTGTTAATGGCAATTTTATTACTCAATACCTCAAAAAGTTACGCTCTCATCACGAGCACTATCAAGACACAAGTACCTTTTCAAGTGATGCAAAGGCTCTATGTTGATGCGGGTAAAAACCCCCTTATGAAACCACTGGCTGAATCAATACTAAATGATTATTTACCCGCAAATGAAGCTGATTTAGCAAAAAAATTACGGCTAAGTCAAAAAGTAATGGAATGGCGTCCCTATCCACGTGCAATTTTTAAGCATGCTGTTTTGTTGGCATTAAGCGGTAAGACAGATCAAGGGGAAGCTGTTTTCTTTAGCGCATTGAAAGCTTATCCAGAGGCTTCAGCAATGCCCGCCAAAATGTATTGTCGTACTGATTCAAGTGTAGCAACTAAAGAAATTTTACAAGCGTGGATTGCAAAATATCAAAATGGCTATTTACCCACTTGTTCAGCATTGATTGCTAGGTAGTCCCCAACCTCAATGTCGTAACGATAAGCAGCATTAAGTTCAATCAGGCTATGGGCATTTTTAACAAGCGGTGAGAAACGCCAAGGTTTTAAATGATGCACAATATGCACCACTTTCAGTGATTTATCTAAATACACAATGAGCAAGGCATATCCCATCCAATGGGTATGCACTTGCTGGCAGGGGCTAATCCAAATCGCCTCTTGCTTAGTGAGTGTTTTTCTTCCAATAAGCCCACGTAGGCGCAATAAAAAGTGATGTGCAATGATGGTGTGACTTGCTATCAATTCGTTGTTACGTAAATTAGTAATGTAAGTAATAGCCACGCCGAACTAACCACCTTTCATAATATTATCAATCATCGTTACAATGTTAAGTGCAGATGGCGCAACAGCAATCAATACAATGGCTGGAATAATTGCAAATGCCATAGGAAAAATCATTTTAATAGGTAGGCGTTCAGCGCGGCGTTGAATTTCAGCTTCATTTTCACGTAGTAAGGTATAGGCATGGTGGCGCATGACAGAGGCAAGTGAACTGCCCATTGTATCAGCCTGAATTAACCCAGAAGCCACCTCAGAAATTTGAGCGATATTAAGACGCTCAGCTAAAAGACGGAGAGCCTCTCCACGCCTGCGACCATTTTGCATGGCTTGATGCATCACATTTAGGTTTCGATACAGCGGATGCTTAGAATCAGATTCACGCAAAACATGATCAATTGAAGACTCAAACGCCATACCACCCTCCATAATTGCAGAAAGTAACTCCAATGCATTAGGAAGCTCTTTAACGACTTTACGCTCATTGCTTGCTCTGCGGTTTTGAAGCAAAATGATACTAATGAGCATGAGTAAAGTCCCTGATACGCCTGACATGGTCAGACTGTCTTTTAACGTTGAACCCGTCAGCAACATTACCGCTAAGACACTACCCGCCCCCATAGAAAATAATGCAAGACGCCCGGCAATTGAATTAAAAAATAATTGAAGACGGTAATAAAATAAATCCTTACCTTCTAAACCATAATCGCCAGCTGTTAAATCTTGTTCTGGGGCATCTTCCACCACCTCAAAGCCATACTCTAATCTATCCCGTAAAGCGTCACTTTTTTCTGAGGCATTCAATGCCCAAATAAAGTAGCCTAAAATGGCCAAAGTAATGAGAATAAATATCGCAGTCATGTCACTTAATCTTCTAGTTTGGCAACTTTACGTAACCAAATATAACCAACTGCAATCAAACCACCCACAATATAAAATAAATATCGCCCTGTGGGATGCAACCACAAACGATCAATAGGCTCTGGGCGTGATAAATACATGACCGTTGCCAAACCAAAAGGAAGCGCAATCAGAATGTAAGAGGAGAGTTTAGCTTGTGCAGTAACAGTATCTACACGTAGCTCCATGCGCCTTGTAAACTCGAGCGAATCTAAAATATGCGTAAGAATAGCCGCCATCTGTCCGCCTGTTTCCCACTTTAATCGAATGCCAGTAGAAACTAAATGTGCTGATTTTGTTCCCCAAAACTCTGACCATTCACGCCAAGCTTGACCAGGAGACACGCCAAGCTTGAGTGTATCAATCAGTTGCGAGACTGAAGTTCTGATAGGCTCAGGACCATTGATTGCGGTATTTTGTAAAGATTGCATTGGCGTACTACCAGAGCGTAATGTCGTGAGCATCTGTGAAATAAAAGCGGGGAGTTGCCCATCAAATTTTTTGCGGCGACGCTCTGCGAGCATGTTGATTAACATTATCGCAACAAAGGGACTAATACCAATAGGCACAAAGCTAAAAAGTGACCTGCCCGCAAACAGATAAATGACTAAACTTAACAAAAAGGCGATTAAAATCGCCAAAAAAAGAAGCTTAGTTGCACTGATTTTAAAGCCAGAAACTTCTAGGTTTCTACTTAGCTTTCTAATAAAAGTATATTTATTCAGTCTTTCATTGATACTGGCTAGCTCAATTAAATCATCTGCGCCCGACCATATACTTTCTGAATCAGCATCGGCATTTTCTTCAGGTTCAAATGGATTATCGGCTAAGCGATCACGTAATTTTTGGTCTGATTGAGATTGCAGGTTGTAGGTGATAATGCCATAGAGTATCGCAACAACAATGCAGATGATTAAAAAAGTCATCATGTTTTAATGCCTTGCCAATTAACTATCACTTGAAAAAAGTGAAGAATCTAACTCTATGCCACGCTCTGCAAACACAGATGACAAGCTCGGAACAACCCCATTCCCGCGCATCACCATTTCAGTACCTTCTCTTTTAGTCGTAAATAAATCTTGCATCAGAATAATGCCATTATCTACACCCGCGACCTCGGTAATGTTGGCGATTTTACGTTGCCCATTAGCGTAACGATTAACGTGAACAATAAGCTGTAATGCAGAACCAATTTGCTCACGTAGGACACGTTGTGGTAAGTCAAGCTCTGCCATAAGCATGAGCGTTTCTAAGCGTGATAACGTATCACGAGGACTATTCGAGTGAACGGTAGCAAGGCTACCATCATGCCCCGTATTCATCGCTTGCAACATGTCTAGGGCTTCAGCACCGCGTACTTCACCAACAATAATTCGGTCAGGTCGCATCCTTAAGGTGTTGCGGACTAAATCACGAATTGAAATTAAGCCTTTTCCTTCATTATTTGAAGGACGAGCTTCTAGTCTCACTAAATGTTCGTGTTTAAGTTGAAGCTCAGCGGTATCTTCAATGGTAATAATCCGCTCATCTTCTGGTAAGTATTGTGATAAGCAGTTTAGCATCGTGGTTTTGCCTGAACCTGTACCTCCAGAAACCACAATATTGAGTCTAGCTTTAACCGCCAGCTTTAAGAACTCGGCCGCATTTTGGCTCATCGATCCAAAAGCCACTAACTCTTCAATACGCAAAATCTCTTTCATGAACCGACGAATTGAAACCGTTGGCCCATTCATTGCAAGTGGCGGAATAATGACATTGACACGGCTACCGTCAGCCAAGCGACCATCAGCCATAGGGCTTGACTCATCCACCCGACGACCAAAACGCGAAAGAATTCGCTCAATGGTGAGCATTAAATGTTCACTATCATGAAATTTAATTGATGTGAGTTCCAATATACCATGCCGTTCAACAAAAATATGGTGTGGACCATTCACCATAATTTCAGAAATTGTGGCATCAGACATAAGTGGAGACAATGGACCTAGACCCAACACCTCGTACAGCAAATCATCTTGTAATCGCATGCGCTCAATACGGGTAAGCGGCACACTTTCAGCTTCTAACGTTGTGGCAATATACTCTTCAATCGCCCCGCGAATTTGTTCCATACTGGCGTTTGCAACCGCTTGAGGGTTCAGTAACTCAAGTAAACCACGATGCATTTTATGACGCACCAAAGAGTAGCTATTGTTTGCGTTAATCGCGTTGTTGGTGAGGGTTTCGTTGAGTGCAGAAGCTGTGTTTTGGGTATTACGATGTAACGCAGCTACGCGCTCAGTGAGCAAATCTTTTTGACCAACGTCACTATTGCGTAATGATTGCCGCAAGTTAGGCACTGTATTTGGTATTGGCTCAGTAAGCGTGTGATTAGTAGCCATCAATGGTTACTCTAAAAGATTTGACAGTTTATTCAAAACTCGCTGAAAACCTGTAAGCGGTTTTATTTCAACAGGCACACCAGTAATACTATCAACCATCTCTGAAAGTTTTAAAGTAAGATCACTTTCAGGAAACATCAATACGCCTGCTTGTCCGTTATTTGCTGCTATGGTTGCGTTTCTATCATAAGGTAATACATGGCTGATGGGCCAGTTAATTGTCTCTTCAACCAGCTTAGGGTTGACATTCCCTTTAAAGTCAGTAAAACGGTTAAGCACTACTTCAATTCGTGATTTTGAGTAGCCCGCTTGACTTAACATTTCTAAGTTGTGTCTTGCACTTCTAATTGAAGGCACCACTGACTCTGAAATAAGATAAACCTTGTCAGCCAAGTCCATCATGGATAGATTGAGGGAAGATAATAATGGAAAAGTATCTACAATGGTATATTCAAAAGTCCCCTTTGCAACCAGTAAAATTTTGGTGAGTTGATCTTCAGAAAAATCTAAGCCTAAGGGATTATCAGTACTATGCGCCAAAACGTAAGTACCACTTGCCTCATGTACCGCCATTAAATCTTTGAGCATTTCAGAGTCAAGCCGCACATATTCTTCAACCGCATCGCGAAGCCAGTGCTGCGGACGCAAATCTAGCATAGGAGCGATATTGGGTGCTTGTGTGTTAGCATCAATTAAACAAGTGCTACCTGAACCAAACCTTTGCGAAAGCATTACCGCTAAATTACTTGAAATCGTGGTTTTACCAACACCACCCTTACTTGAAAAGCATAGAATTACCTTACCATTACGCTTAGGTTGCAAAGCGGTGCTGTCTTCACTAATCAGCTTTTCAGCTTTTTGCAAAATGTCATGAACTTCTTCATCTTGAACTGGCTGCGGCATTAACTCTTGGCTACCCGCGCGAATGGCCCGGGTCATTAAGTCTGCACCTAGTTTATCTGCACTCGTAATGATGAGCCTATTTTTAAATTGCGCTAGCTGAGTAATGGCAAGTAAACCCGCTTCAACATTTTTTGTTAAATCAATAAAAATAACTTGTGCTTCAAATTGATGCGCTAATTCCAAACCTTGACCGATAGAGTCTGATGTTCGGATGCTCACCAAATTTTGGTCATAACGCAGACATGCCGCTTGTACAGCTTGACGGAAAAACTCTTGAGAACTAATAATTAAAATGCGCATAACAATTACTGGTAAAAAGCATCATTAAACACATTAGGTTTTATTTTTGCACCATCATACAGTTGGGCATCTACAATGTTAGCGTAATAAATATCGGTATTACGTAATACATAAACATTAGATTGAACAATAGAAGTTGTGATAATCACCTCTATGTTAGGCGCAAATCCCGCGTTATACGCGTCTATCCCAACGGCCGCAGTCATAGTATATGCGTCTAAGTCATCAATGGCACCATCAATAAAATTCAAGCCATTGCGCATTACCACCAAACCTGTTGCTAATGTTGTCCATTTAGCGGTTGTAAACACATTGCGGTTAGCATTAAATCTAACGGTATTAATTTTGTATTCAAGTGCTAAATCATTTTTTTGATAATTTCTGCTAACTTTAACTCCTTTTTTGACGAGACTCGTTAATAAAAAATCATAAAAAGCTTGATTAAACTTTGTTCCACGTTGATCTGGACTAATGTAAACCGTTAAGGCGTTTAATTTTTTGCTATCAAGTGCCTGCTTAACCTGTGTGGCAAAATCGTCCGCAATGACTGACCAATGCTGGCTAGCTTGTAAATGTTTTTGGTTTGTTCTAGCAAACCCTTCGGTTGCAGGAGCTTCTGCATTTTTGAGGTGCGAGCAGGCACTTAACAATAAGAGCGTGCAAGTGACACCTATTTTAAATAACGAATTCATGATGAGGGCTTTCCAAAATAGTTTTACGGTGCGCCAGTCTTTGTTGGTATTGCACTCAGGGATTCTTTTAAGCGACTGATGACTTTATTTGCATTTTCTTTTTCATTAGGCGGCGCATAATTTGCCGCTTGTTGGTAAGCATTTAACGCTGCTGGTGTTTGTCCAGCAGCCTCTAACACTTGCCCATAGGTGCGGTGTGCTTGCCAAACATTGGGGTTAAGCTGAATAGCGAGTAAAGCAGAACGCATGGCCTCATTGTGTCTGTTAATTTTAGACAAAGCACTGGCTAAATCGCCATGCCTATATCCTTCTTGCGGGTCTAAATCTACCAAAGTTTGGTATGAACTCACTGCCGCTTCAAATTGCTTAAGTTTCATTTGACACTGTGCAAGTGCTTTATAGCCACTTTTTAACATGGTGGTTGTTTTTTCATCTAGCGTATTGCCACTTGGGTTGGGAGGAATCTTTTCACCAGAAGCTTCAATCTCGCTTAAAACCTTGGGGAGCTTTTTTGCAGCATCTTGGCATAGTGCTTGAGCTTGGCTTGTATTCTCTAAGCCTGCTTTAGCGCGTTTGACTAAAGGCTCAAAATCACGGTTGGCAGCAGCCCCCCCCCAAAAAGAAAGCACAAGATACACTAGTGCTGATAGGGCGAATAAAATACCAATGAGTAATAATTTTAGTTTTGGTGTCATGGCGTTATCGTGCTATTAGGTTTTTTTGGGCTAATTTGACTCATACGTTCGGTAAATGAGGGTTCTTTACGGTAATACCTACGCTTATCTTTCTTTTCTGCTGGTAACGCTTGTGATGGAATAATGATTTCTGTCACAGGTGCTGCTGGAGCAGGCGGCTGTTGTAAGTCACTACTTTTCATCGGAGATAAATCTCCATGACCATCAAAAGTTGTTATTGATTGATTCGCTTCATCAACGGTGCGGGCAGTGACCATAATCATTAACTCAGAGCGCTTAACAGAGTTAGTTTCACTTTTAAATAGCCAACCAATCACGGGCACATTTGATATCCAAGGGATGCTTCTGAGGCTTTTAGTGTTTTCTTCATTCAGTAATCCCGCAACTGCCCATGTTTCACCACTGGCCGACTCAGTAATGGTGCTCACAACGCGCTGACTAAATGCAGGAATCGGCGCACCAAGAAATTGAAATTGATTTTTGTAGTCAGGCTCACTGAGTGACTGATCTAAAACAACAGAAATTTTACCGTTTTCAAGCACGGTTGGACGCACAATTAAGCGTAATCCAAAAGGAATGTAAATAATATTGGTCGTGACCACCGCATTAGAGGTTGCGTTACCAGGGGTCATTGACTGCACGGGAATAGGCACATTGCCACCCGCTAAAAAGCTTGCTGACTCACCACTTAGCGCGGTAACCAGCGGCTCTGAAAGGGTTGTTCCAGCTCCTTTTTCTTGCACGAAATCTAAAAAGGCAGATAAGCTAATGACGCGTGAGCCGATGGTTTTATCAAACAAACCAAACAAATTGGCAGTACCTGTGTTAAAAGTCTTATCGGTAGGAGATGGCAGAGTACCTACAACCTTTCCGACTTTACTGCCCAGTAGTACAGTCGCCCCCGTTTTGGTGTTAAGTGAATCTAACCGCCAATCTATGCCCAAACGATCAGTTTTATCACGATCCACCTCTACGATACGCATTTGAATCTCAACCCTAGAAGCCTGATCAACAGTAATCATACTCATTACTTTACCTTTGGCTACCATGACGATATTACCACGCGAGATGTTTTGGGCTAAATTTCCCTTACCCGCCATCAGTGGCTGACGCAACCCAGAAGGGCTTGTGGCATTTCCACCACCTCTGATATTGATGGCATTTAGTTGCGCAGTAGGTTCCACTGGTGTGACAATAGTTGTCTCATCCGTATTGCCAGCTAAAATACCGCCATAATCACTCACCACTGAAAAGTCAGGTGGCCCATCCGTGCTTACAAAACGATCAGCAACAGTTAAAACCCGGGCCAATGCTGCGGGTGTGCGCACGGATCCTTTTAAAACAATTACATCACCAATCGATTCAATGCTTACTTTTTTTTCTAACATGCCAATCAACTTGCGAAGTTGCGCAATATCTTTAGTAATTGTCACTCGATGTTGATGAATCGCACCGCTACGCGAAAAAATTGTAAGTGAAGTTGCGCCAGGCTTTTGCGCGTTAATCATCAGTAAATTAGGCTTGATTGTGACAACCTGAAATAGCGTGGGGTCACCAACTGCAATAGTTGCAACTTCTTCAGTCAAAGAAAGCGGAGAGGAAAAACCCTGAACAATACTAATCTCTTCTGCCGTTGTTGTGCAACAAAATAATGCGAGTAGTAAACTAAGTATAAATTTTGGCATTTAATAACTTTAACGGATAAAAATACGGATAATTTACTAGGCTGTGCGAATATACATTAAAAATCATTTTATTACTAGCCACTTGCTAGCGCGGACTAATAAGTTGTTTTTTGAGTTAAATTTGCGCTTTAAAGTTCAATGATACTTAATGATTTATAATTTACATTCTTTAACTTTACCACGCGCATCACATGAGTTTATATAACCCTAATCGAGACCAAGCACGCCAATTTTTATTTGATGCTTGGGCTAAATTTAAACAGCAGTTAGCACTCACTGACTTGGAGAAAATTGCTGTAGAGGTCATTCAATTGCATCCAGAATATCATGCGATTTTAGATGCGCCTAAACGCTATATGCAACAACAGTACTTTCCTGAAATGGGAGAAACGAATCCATTTTTGCATATTAGCTTACATCTTTCTGTGATTGAGCAAGTAAGCATTAACCAGCCTCATGGCATTGCGAGTATGTATGCTGCCTTGCAACAAAAACATGGTGATCAACACCATGCGCAACACGACATCTTAGAATGCTTGGCTGAGACTATTTGGCAAGCGCAACGAAATAGTGAACCTTTAGATGCAAGTTTGTATCTGAATTTAATTCAACAAAGGGTGGGTTAAGCGTGATGGATTCAAAAGTCAACGATTGGTTTAATGCACATGGCGACTATTTGTATCGTTTTGCACTTGCAAGGTTAAGAGATACGCACTTGGCAGAAGATGTGGTGCAAGAAACTATGTTAGCTGCGATTAAAAACAACACCTTTGAAGGCGAATCTTCAGTAAAAACCTGGCTTACAGGCATATTAAAACACAAAATTATTGATATGCAACGCAAGCAAATAAGAGAGCAGCCTGTATCAGATTTGGTAGATTTAGAAGCCGCAGAAAGTACCATGGATGATTTTTTTGATCAATCAGGGCATTGGCTGGATAAACCCTCAATCATCAATATGCCAGATAACGCGCTTGAACAGAAACAGTTTCTAACTGTACTAGACACTTGCATGAATAAACTACCTGCAAAGTTAAAAGCAATTTTTATGTTGCGTGATGTGCATGATGAAGACAATGAAAATATTTGTAAGGCATTAGAAATTAGCGCGACCAATGCTTGGGTGATGCTTTACAGAGCTCGCATGGGATTAAGAAAGTGTTTAGAGTTGAATTGGACTGTGTGATGAGAAAATATGAGGAAACATCATGCTAACATGCAAGCAAACCAGTCAACTTGTTTCACAATCTTTAGATCGCCAATTAACTTGGTTTGAACTTTTGCAACTAAAGTTTCATCTATTGATTTGCGGCGCGTGTCAGCGATTTAATCGTCAGCTGCATTTAATTCGGATTGTATTGAACCGAAAAGCTAAACAAATTGAAGAAGATAGTACAATCAATTTACCATTAGAGGCTAAAGCTAGAATTGAACGTGAATTAGAAAAAGTAAGTAAGTAGCACACCTGCATTTTAGAGTGTCATTTTAATAACCTTGAAAGGATTTACCATGAATACAACACAAAAATCAATCTCTCTTGCCATTAGTGGCGCATTTGCACTTTCTGTTGCAGCTACCAGCTTACAAGCCGCAGAAAATCCATTTGCGCTAAAAACCTTATCATCAGGCTACCAAGTGGCTGATAATCATGATGCGAAAATGAAAGACGGAAAATGCGGCACAGGCAAGTGTGGTGCAAATAAAAAGGCGAATAAAACAGCCAAAGATGGCTCTTGTCATCACGACAAAGCTAAAGAAGGGTCATGTAGCCATGAAAAAGCTAAAGAAGGGGCTTGTTCTGCTGAGAAAATGAAAGAAGTCGCATGCTCGGCTGAAAAGATGAAAGCCGCAGAGGCAGATAAAGCAAAAGAAGGTTCATGTAGTCATGAAAAAGCTAAGGAAGGCACCTGTGGTGGTGAGAAAAAATAAGCTCCTTCACGCATGACAATTGCACGCATCAACCCCTTGAAAACAATTCAAGGGGTGGGGTTGGGGTTAAAGCGCGAGCTGATACCCCAAATTCAATCGCTTTATGGTCAAGACCTCATCAAGCATATTCACTTTCTTGAAATTGCACCTGAAAATTGGATAGGTGCAGGTGGTAAATATCAAACCCAGTTAGATTGGTTTTTAGCACGTTACCCTGTGGTATGCCATGGGCTTTGCCTCTCACTTGGCGGCTTAGAGCCGCTCAATGTGTCATTTATTCAGCAAGTTAAATCATTTTTACAGCAACATGAAATTCCACTTTATACAGAGCACCTAAGCTTTTGTAGCGATGGCGGTTATTTATATGACTTATTGCCCATTCCTTTTACTGAAGAGGCTATTCATTACGTTGCGCAACGGATTAAGCAAACACAAGATATTTTAGGTCAGCGTATTGGCATTGAAAATGCTTCCAGCTATGTGGCTGCGCCTATTTCTGAGATGGACGAACTGACGTTTTTAAAAGCGGTGATAGAAGAAGCTGATTGTTTATTGCATTTAGATATCAACAACATTTATGTCAACAGTGTTAATTTTGGCTACGATGCTCATGCACTGTTAAGCGGCATTCCAAGTGAGCGTATTGTATATGCGCACATTGCAGGGCATTATCAAGAATCACCTGATTTGCTGGTAGATACGCACGGTGAAAATGTCATTGACCCCGTTTGGCAACTGTTAGATTCAGCTTATCAGCAGTTTGGCGTATTCCCCACATTGCTTGAACGCGATTTAAACATTCCCCCACTGACCACGTTGATTGCTGAGGTTGATAAAATCGCCAGTATTCAAGCAAAATATTGAGGGGCTTGGCATGGCTGATTTGAGTAAACAAGTCAAAAAGTCTAGCACACTAACCCTAGAGGCTGATGTCGCCAGCTTTCAAACGTATCAACGCGAGTTTACACAACATATTCGCAACCCAAAACAGTATACCCGACCTACCAAAGTGCCTGCTAAGCGCATGGCTGTTTATACTGAAATTGTGTATAACAATATTGAAGGCACTATGGTTGCATGTTTTCCTGTCACTAAGCGCATTCTTAGCGCACGTAAATGGCAGCAACTCATGCGTGGATTTTTGGCAGATTACCGCGCCAGTACGCCGATTTTTAGAGAAATTCCTCAGCAACTATTGCAATATATTGCAACACATAAACAGGTCAGCTTAAAGCTACCTGCCTACTTACCTCAGTTAATGCACTATGAGTGGGTTGAACTCGCATTATCAGCGCAAGATACAAGGCTTAATTTAAATGAAGCTGAGTTAGTGCAACCTCAACAAGCAGTGCTTGGGCAAATTACATTAACGCCAGCGATGTATTTGTTGCAGTATGACTACCCCGTGCATCAAATTTCACCCGCTTTTCAGCCAAAAAAAGCGGATGAAATACCCACCTACTTATTGGTTTTTAGAAATGAAGCGTATCAAGTTCAATTTATGGAATTAAACCCCATTACTTTTGAACTCGTTGCTATGCTACAACGCCAATCTTTTACGGGCGAGCAGGCTTTGCAAGCATTAGCCGCCATGCATCCACATATTGCAAAAGAGAGCATCCTGACATTTGGGCATCTAACGCTACAAACCCTAAAAGAAAATGGCGTGATTGTTGGGGTTAAAAAATAGGAGTTATGGGGTGATTTTCTGGGTGTGGGTTGCTATGCCCAGTGTTTCCTGAGTCCTGTATTTCTAAAATAACGGAGCCGCTATAACAATACTTTTTCAACGCCCCCATTATTCACCTTATCCACATACTCCTGCATCCAGTTTTCACCCAAAATATGCTTCGCCATCTCCACCACAATATAATCCGCTGTAATGCCCGTATCATCGCCATAGCGTGATAAACCTTGCAAGCAGCTTGGGCAAGAAGTCAAAATTTTCACATCTTGCTCAGGCGCACCTACCGTTAAGCCCATTTTTGCCATGCCACTTTCTAGTTCTTCTTGCTTGCGGAATTTCACTTGCGTGGCAATATCAGGGCGCGCGGCTGCAAATGTGCCGCTTTCACCACAGCAACGGTCATTGAGCGCAACCTCTGTGCCCATGAGCGTGTTGGTGACTTCTAATGGTTTGTAAGTTTTCATGGGCGTGTGGCATGGGTCGTGATACATATAACGTGTGCCCGTAATACCTTTAAGCTTCACATCTTTTTCCATTAAATATTCGTGAATATCTAATAATCTGCAACCTGGGAAAATCTTTTCAAACTCGTATTTCTGCAGTTGATCCATACACGTGCCGCAAGACACGATCACGGTTTTTATATCTAAGTAATTGAGTGTATTGGCTACACGGTGAAACAACACGCGGTTATCGGTGGTAATTTCTTGGCCTTTATCGTGATTGCCGCTGGCTGTTTGTGGGTAACCGCAACATAAATAACCTGGAGGTAATACGGTTATTGCGCCCACTTCATACAGCATGGCTTGCGTGGCTAAGCCTACATTTGAGAACAAACGCTCTGAGCCGCAACCTGGGAAATAAAACACCGCTTCAGAATCATCATTCACTTTTTGCGGATTACGAATCACAGGAATTGTATGGCTGTCTTCTAGGCCAAGCATAGCGCGTGAAGTTTTTGATTGCATTTTTTTAGGCATAGGCCTGTTAATAAAATGAATCACCTGCGCTTTAATTTCTGGTTTGCCCACAGTGGCAGGAGGTGCTTTTTTATCGCCCAATAAATGAAAATGTTTGGCTATTTTATGCGCAAAATTTTGTGCTTTATAGCCCCAACCTATCATGGTGGTACGAAGGAACTTAACAGTAGCAGGGTCTTTAGCGTTTAAAAACCACATGCCCGCAGTCGTACCTGCATTAAATTTTTTCTTACCTTGTTCGCGTAAAAAGTTACGCATTTTGATTGAAACATCACCAAAATCAATGTCCACAGGGCATGGTTTTTCACAGCGGTGGCACACTGTGCAATGGTCTGCAACATCATTAAATTCATCAAAATGTTTGAGTGAGATACCGCGCCGCGTTTGCTCTTCATAAAGAAAAGCTTCAATCAGCAATGAGGTGCCTAAAATTTTGTTGCGTGGGCTGTAAAGCAAATTAGCGCGTGGTACGTGGGTGCTGCATACAGGCTTACACTTACCGCAACGCAAACAATCTGAAATGTCATCGGCAATCTCGCCAATGGCGGATTGCTCCATGATGATACTTTCTTGCTCCAGCAAGCCAAAGCTTGGCGTATAGGCGTTTTCTAAGCCAGAACCTGCGAGTAGTTTCCCTTTATTAAAGTGACCGTTAGGGTCAACTTTATTTTTATAAGCAGTAAAGGCATCAATGGTCGATTGATCCAAAAATTCCATTTTGGTAATACCGATACCGTGCTCACCTGAAATCACACCATCTAAACTACGGGCGAGTTTCATCACCCGCGCAACAGCAGTGTGCGCATCTTGCATCATGCCGTAATCGTCTGAGTTCACAGGAATATTGGTATGCACATTGCCATCGCCCGCATGCATGTGTAAGGCAATAAACACGCGGCTTTTGAGCACTGTTTTGTGAATCTCATCTAATTTTTCTAGGATTTTTTGATACTCACGCCCTGCAAAAATATCCGCCATTGGGCGTTTGAGTTCACGCCGCCAAGAAATGCGTAAGTCATACGATTGCACCGCGCGAAACACATTTTCATACTGACCTAAGCCTTCGCCAAGCTTGCCTAGCACACTTACAGGTTCGTCTAGCGTGTTCAAAATCATGCGCCATTTAGCGCGTAAATCGCGCAACAATTGCAAGGCGATGACTTGCTTATTGGCGACCATTTGCGCATCAGCATTGCCGTCTTCATCCGCTTGTAACGGTAAATCACCTTGAATAAAGACTTCTAATGCATCCACCAATTTAAGCTTATTGTTGATGCTTAACTCAATGTTAATACGTTCAATGCCATCAGAGTAATCGCCCAAACGTGGCAATGGAATCACCACATCTTCGTTAATTTTAAAAGCGTTGGTATGCTTGGCAATGGCGGCAGTACGTGCGCGATCTAACCAGAATTTTTTACGCGCTTCGCCTGAAACCGCAATAAAACCTTCGCCATTGCGAGCGTTACATAGACGCACCATTTCTGAGGCAACCTTACCCACCGCATCTTCATTATCTGAAGCAATATCGGCAATTAACACCATTTTTGGGCGTTGCTGACGCGCGGCTTTGGTGGCATAACCTACCGCTTTAATATAGCGTTCATCCATGTGCTCTAAGCCTGCCATGATGACGGCAGGGTCTTGCTTGGCAGTGGCATCGAGAAAGTCTTTGATTTCCACAATGGCGGGCACTGCATGTGACACGTTGCCAAAAAACTCTAGAGCTAACGTGCGCACATGTTTGGGCATACGGTGCAAAATAAAGGTGGCTGAAGTAATTAAACCATCACAACCTTCTTTTTGAATGCCAGGTAAACCGCTTAGAAATTTATCGGTTACATCTTTACCTAAGCCCACTTTTCTAAAGCTAGGTCCTGCAATTTCTAAAACATGTGGCTCAGCCAGCAAGGTTTTCATATCATCGGCAAAACGGCTGACTTTAAAACGTGCGGTTTCAATATCGTGAATTTTGCCTAGGTTATGATCTAAGCGTTCAATTTCCATCCATTCACCATCGGGCGTGACCATGCGCCATGAGGCAAGATTATCCAGTGCTGTACCCCAAAGCACTGCTTTTTTGCCGCCTGCGTTCATTGCCACGTTGCCACCTATGCAACACGCGTCAGCAGAGGTTGGATCACATGCAAATTCCAAACCTGCGTCCGATGCCGCCTCCATCGCGCGGCGTGTGACTACACCTGCGCCACATTCAATCGTGGCAACTTGTCTTGCTACGCCTGGTAAAGTGCGCATTTGTACGCCAGAATGCTGATCTAATTTTTCTGTGTTAATCACCACAGACATTTTGGTAAGCGGAATTGCCCCACCCGTATAACCAGTACCGCCGCCCCGTGGGATGATAGTAAGCCCTAACTCAATACAAGCACGCACGAGGGCGGCAATTTCTTTTTCTGTATCAGGGGTAAGCACTACAAATGGATATTCCACGCGCCAGTCCGTGGCATCGGTGACGTGAGAAACACGTGCTAAACCATCAAATTTGATATTGTCTTTGCGGGTTAGTTTAGTGAGTTTACTTAAAGATTTTTTACGTAAATCGTAAGTTTGCCGAAAATCCTCAGCAAATTTTTCTACTGCATTTTTGGCGGCAGCCACTAATTTTTGTACTTTTTCATTACCGCTACAGCGCTCATCAATCGCTGCAATACGGTGGTGAAGCGCATCAATTAAGGATTGGCGGCGTTTAGGATTATCAAGCAAGTCATCTTGCAAATACGGGTTGCGTGAAACCACCCAAATATCGCCCAACACCTCAAACAACATGCGTGCAGAGCGTCCTGTTTTACGCTCAGATCTTAATTCATTTAAAACGTGCCATAATTCTTCACCCAGAAACCTAATGACGATTTCACGGTCTGAAAATGAAGTATAGTTATATGGAATTTCACGCAGGCGTGGAGTGGGTTGTTGCTCGGTGTGGGGAATGCTACTTGAAAAAGGTGCGTTCATTTAGAAGGTATAATAAATACTTAAACTTTTGAAGTTAAAATTATAACATGCCAGCCATAAGCAAATAAACGTAACGTTTTTATGGGTATTTGCTTTTTAAGATTAAGTTGAGATTTGAAAGTAAAACACGCACAAGATGAATACCTTATTAAAAAAATCTTTACTGCCACTTATCGTAATTGCATTGTTGGGTTTAATTGGGTGGCAATTAAACCATAAAAGCAGCGCGCCCGAGGTGACCTTTACCACCCTACATGGTAAACAAATCTCCATGCACGCTTTACAAAATAAAGTAGTGCTTGTTAATTTTTGGGCAACGGACTGTCCAGGCTGCATTCAAGAAATGCCTGACTTAATCAATACTTATCATGCGTATCAAGCAAAAGGGTTTGAAGTAATCGCGGTTGCAATGTCTTATGATTTAGCCGAGCAAGTGCATAACTACAACACCACGCAAAAATTGCCTTTTTTGGTCACGCATGATATTTCTGGCGAAATTAGCCAAAAATTTGGGGGAGTCAACCTTACCCCAACAGCATTTATTTTTAACAAAAAAGGTGAAATGATACAACGCACCATGGGAACTTTAGATTTTGCAAAACTACATCAATTATTAGATCAAGAACTGAGTTCATAATGCTTTGGTTAAAATCATTTCATATTATTTTTGTCACCAGTTGGTTTGCAGGGCTATTTTATTTGCCAAGAATTTTTGTGAATCACGCAATGGTGTTAGAAACACAAAGCGGAGACAGCGTAGCCTCCACACAACTAAAGCTAATGGAGCGCAAGCTATATCGTTTTATGCTGCCTTTGGCGATATTAGCACTTGGCTCTGGTATTTGGTTGTGGCGTGGCTACGGCTTTACTGGCGGCTGGATACATGCAAAACTTACCCTAGTTGCCTTACTTATTGCCTATCATTTTTATTGCGGAAAACTCGTCAAAGACTTTCACTTAAACCAAAATACCCATGGTCATATTTGGTATCGCTGGTTTAATGAGTTACCTGTGTTAGTGCTAACTGCTGTAGTGATTTTGGTGGTAGTTAAACCGTTTTAAAGCTCAAAGACCAAAACGCTTGAGCCAAAAATGGCCCGATTGCTTTGCTTAAATGCGTAGCTTGGGATTTGAAAGAGCGAATTTCATCGCCAATGATGGTGATGCAGAAGTTTTGCATCGCTAGTTAATAGGTCACCAAATGCACAAAGTAAGTAACCGTAGCGAGCCTAACGTAACTCAGGCTGCCCCGTGTTTCACACAGGCTACTAGCTGACGCGTGTAATCATCAGGCGTGGCATCAGGATTGATTTCATACAGCTAGGCAATCCACAACAGAATGCTTATGTGGAAAGATACAATCACGGTGCGTTATGATTGGCTGACGCATCACTGGTTTGAAAGTGTGGATGAAGTACAGTAATTTGCAACTGATTGGCTATGGACTTACAATCATGAAGGCTCCAACATGGCATTGGGTGGCATGACCCCAAGGCAAAAGCTAGCCTTGGCAGCTTAGCTTCTACTTTTAGCTGCGATTAATAATGGGGGGATTACCCTTCAGCATGAATGATAACGACTTCAAAAGTGATGTTTATCAAAAAGAATTAGTTTTCAACATAGCACTATTATTCCATGCGTATTGGAAATTGGTCGTAAATTGGATGAAACGGGTGAGATTGGTACTAATGGTTATACAGTTCAAACTGTAATAGCAAAAGTTGATGGTGATGTAGTCAATGAAACCTCCCAAGGCAAAAGATACAAAATATAAAAAGAAATTTAATGAAGCGCAAGAGTCGTTATTTGGAAATGAAAAGTAATAATAAAACCTTATAGGGTACGCCGTGCCCACACTACAATAACCATCAAAATATCGTAAACCCATGAACCTCCTCTTCATCCTAGACCCGCTCGAACACCTAAAGACCGAAAAAGACACCAGCCTTGCCATCATGTGGGAGGCGGCGAGTCGTGGGCATACGCTTTATATTGCTATGCAACATGATTTATTTTTACGGGGCGATATGGCAAAAATCATTGCGCAAAAATTTGCCTTTACCGAGCAGACCTACTCACTGGGTGAGGCTGTGGAATTTTCACCCGCAGCGTTTGACGCCATCATCATGCGTAAAGATCCGCCGTTTGATAACGAATATTTATACAGCACGTATTTGCTGGAAATTGCCGCCAATCAAGGCGCACGAGTTTATAACAACCCTGTGGCGATTCGCGGCTGGAATGAAAAGCTTTCCGTCACGCGCTTTCCGCAATTTGCACCTAAATTTTTAGTGACTGCAAATAATGGCTTAATCCGCGAGTTTTTGGCGACACATCAAGACATTGTAGTGAAGCCATTAGATGGCATGGGCGGCAGTAGCATTTTCAGGCTAACTTTCAGCGACCCGAACATCAGCGTGATTTTAGAAACCATTACCCAATTTGGCACGCGTACGGTAATGGCACAGCACTATCTACCAGCCATTTTGCAAGGTGATAAACGTATTATTGTGATTGATGGCGAGCCATTGCCTTACGCCTTAGCGCGCATCCCCAAAGCGGGCGAAACACGCGGTAACTTAGCGGCTGGCGGCACGGGGGTTGCTCAGCCGTTAAGCGAGCGAGATTGGGAAATTGCGACAACTGTTGGAAAAGTGCTAAAAGCGGAAGGTTTGTTTTTGGTAGGCTTGGATGTGATTGGTGCGCATTTAACCGAAATCAACGTGACCAGCCCCACGGGTATGGTAGAAATCGCTAAACAGACAGACTGCAAGCCAGCGCGAGTGTTTATGGATGCGTTGGAATCACAATAAACCTCATGCGTTATTTATTTTTCAGCTTATTTCTATTACTCACTAGCTGTTTCAAAGAGCCGCTTTATCATAGTCAGAGCTATGTATTTGGCACACTGGTGGACATTAGCATTTATGGTGAATCGGATGAGCGTGCGCGGCAGCTTGCCGAGCATGTATTGCAGGATTTTCAAAGTTTGCACAATCGCCTACATGCTTGGAAACCAATTTCTGCGGGCAAGCCAAGCGAATTACAGCAACTCAATACCGCATTTGAAAAAGCCAATCAACCGATTTCGATTAGCCCAGATTTAGCTGCTATGTTGATTGATGCTACTCAACTTTCAGAAAAATCGAATGGTTTATTTAATCCAGCCATTGGGCATTTAATTGGCACATGGGGCTTTCAGCGTGATGAATTTACGCCTTTGGGTGTTGATGAGGTAGCGATTAAAAACCTGATTCACGCCCAGCCGCGTATGACGGATTTAGTGATTAAAAATAATACGGTTTATACCACTAACCCCACGGTGAAGCTTGATTTAGGGGGCTATGCTAAGGGTTATGCGTTGGATATTGCAAGTAGCTACTTACGTCAACAAGGCGTTAAAAATGCGCTTATTAACATTGGTGGCAACATTATTGCACTGGGGCAACATGGCGATACCCCTTGGCGTGTAGGCATACAGCACCCACGTAAACCTTCTGCCATTGCGACACTTGATTTACCCGATGGCTGGGCAGTTGGTACCTCGGGTGATTACCAGCGTTATTTTATGCGAGATGGCAAACGTTATTGCCATCTCATTGATCCGCGCATAGGCTACCCTGCACAGGGCACACAGGCGGTTACGGTGCTAGTACCGCCAAGTTCACACGCTGGCGTGCTATCTGATGTTGCCTCTAAGCCCATTTTTATTGAAAGCGCAGAAAATAGAAACCAAGCAGCGCAAGCGATGGGGGTGACCGATTTTATGGTGATTGATGCGCAATCGCGTATTTTTGTATCAAACTCAATGGCAAAAAAATTACATTGGATTGAGCCTGATGTTCAATTTTCAAAATTTTAAGCACAAGTATATTCGTCTGTGGTTAAGCTCTATGCGGCTTGGCGATTGGCTTGTACTTGTGCTTGCTTTGAGTTTTGTCGTGTATTTGTTCACTGCGTTGTGGACAAATAGTCATGCCACCAAAGTGCAAATTAAATTGGGCGATAAAATTTATGGTGCTTATAGCTTAAATCAACAACGTGATGTGCATGTGCATGGTTCAATTGGCGAGACGATTATTCGCATTGCGGATGGACGTGCACGGTTTTTAAGGTCACCGTGCCATCATCAGTATTGCGTGCATCAAGGCTGGTTATCACGCGCTGGGCAAGCGGCAATTTGCTTGCCCAACCAAATAAGTTTGGAGCTGTTAAGCGAACATAAGCCTTATGATTCATTGAGCTACTAATTGCAATCTGCAATAAAAACGACAAGGTTGTTGCTCATCCATACCGTTTCTATTGCGAATTGAAATAACACACTATTGCTCAATTCCTAACTCTTCTATCTTACGGGTGAGAGTGTTGCGCCCCATGCCGAGTTGGTTAGCCGCTTCTATACGTCTTCCACGGGTGTGTGTGAGGGCTTTTTCAATCAAAATACGCTCAAATATTTGTGTGCGTGTTTCAAGTATATTTTGCTCCCCACGATTAAGCGCATCCGTGACTTCAATGGCCAGTGCTTCTTGCCAAGTGGTGCTGGCATTGGTTTTGATGCTGTCATCTTTCAGTTCAGGGGGTAAATCTGCAATATCAATATTTTGACCTGGGGCCATCACGGTGAGCCAGTGGCATACGTTTTCAAGTTGCCGTACATTACCGCTCCAATTCACAGCACTTAAGTATTTAAGTGCGGCAATAGAAGGTTGTTTGGTTTCTACCCCCAGCTCATTTGCACTGTGTTGTAAAAAGTGTTTGATGAGCAGTGGAATATCTTCACGGCGTTCGCGTAGGGCTGGCAAGCGTAGCCTAATCACATTCAATCGGTGAAATAAATCTTCACGAAACAAACCATTTTTAACACGCTCTTCTAAATCTTGATGCGTAGCAGCAATAATGCGCACATTGACTTTAATCGGTTGATGCCCGCCTACACGATAAAACTGTCCATCGCTTAACACACGTAAAAGTCGCGTTTGCAAGTCTGCGGGCATGTCGCCAATTTCATCTAAAAATAGTGTGCCAGTGTCTGCTTGCTCAAAGCGACCGCGACGTGAGGCAGCAGCCCCAGTAAAAGCACCGCGCTCATGCCCAAATAATTCGGACTCTAGTAAATCTTTGGGAATAGCTGCTGTATTGATGGCAATAAAGGGTTTATCTGCACGCGGGCTGTGGCGATGCAAGGCACGTGCGACTAATTCTTTACCACTGCCAGACTCGCCATTTAGTAGCACGGTCGCGTGTGAGCGACTTAAGCGACCAATCGCTCTAAACACTTCTTGCATAGAGGGTGCTTGCCCAATGATTTCTGGCGTGTCTTCAGGGGTGCTGGTGGTGCCGCTTTCAGAGGCTTGTCTAGTGCTTTCTTCTACGGCACGTTTGATAATGTCAATAGCTTGGTCCACATCAAAGGGCTTTGCAAGGTACTCAAAAGCACCGCCTTGAAAAGCTGCTACAGCACTTTCAAGGTCTGAATAAGCGGTCATAATGATCACAGGAATGTCAGGATATTGTCGCTTAATTTCAGTTAAGAAATCTAAACCAGAGCCGTTGGGCATACGTATATCGCTCACCACCACTTGCGGTTGCTCATGCGCCAATGCTGTAAGCGCCTCGGTGATGGACGAAAATGTTTTAAATGCTAAGTCTGTGCGGGCAAGGGCTTTTTCAAATACCCAGCGGATTGATTTATCGTCATCAATAATCCAAATTGGTTTCATTATGATTCTCTATTGTTGATTAGTAGAAGGTTTTATAGCACTTGTTTCAATGGGTAAGATAATGGTAAAGCAGGTATGCCCAGGCTGACTTTCGCATTCAATCATGCCATGATGCTGCGTGACAAAGGTTTGTGCTAAGGTTAGCCCTAAGCCTGATCCGCCTTCTCTGCCTGAAACTAAGGGGTAAAAAATTTTGTCGCGAATCTCTATTGGGATACCAGGGCCGTTATCAGTAATCTCAAGCTTAATGGCAACACGATAACGTTTTCTTGCTAGCGTGACTTGTCTTTCAGCGCGAGTTTTAAAGGTAATTTGGCTCGCGGGGGTTTGATGCGTGCGCATCGCCTGTACGGCGTTTCTTGCAATGTTGAGCACGGCTTGAATCAGCTTTTCACGGTCACCAATAAGCTCAGGTAGGCTTAAATCGTAATCGCGCTTAATGAGTATTGATTGTGGTGATTCTGCAAGGAGCAGGCTTCTCACGCGTTCTAACACTTCGTGAATATTAGTGGGTTGGTATTTTGGCACACGATGTGGAATTAGCAGCCTATCCATCAGCATTTGTAGTCTATCAGCTTCTTTGATAATGACTTGCGTATATTCACGTAGCGTAGGGGAGGGTAATTCATGCTCAAGTAGTTGCGCTGCACCACGTAGCCCACCAAGCGGGTTGCGTATTTCATGGGCTAAATTGCGCAATAACTCTGCATTAGCTTGCTGTTGAATTAACATGCGCTCTTCGCGCGCAATACGCAGCTGAGCGTCCATTGGTTGGAATTCTAAAATTAAACGCGCTGCAGGAGATTCAATCGGGGTGACGGTACATGTCACCGCAAACGATTGATGCCGATGCGTGCTAATGGTGAGTTCATGCTCGCGGAAGGGGCTGTTTTGTTGAATGGCGTTGTTAATCGCAAGCATCAAAATGTCACAGTCAGGAAAGACATCGTGCATTTTTAAACCAACAATTTGATTGGCACTAAATGCAAAAATAATTTCTGCACCAGGGTTTAAATAGACCACGCGTTGCTCAGAATCAAGCAAAATGATGGCAGTAGCTAAATGCTCTAAGCCTGCAAAGTGATTAGGTGTTGCTTGAACCATCGTCGTATTAACCTTTTGTTTCAGTCATCGTACTATGAATTAAGCAAAAGTTAAGCCAACTCTGTTAAACCTCAACTTTTGGACATGATGTGCTTGTGGTGATGGTAAGTTTGATGGTGAACCACCATTAAACTATCGCAGGTTATCGAGCTCTTTTTGTAGCAATTCGATATTTTTTTGGTGATTTTCTACAT
>JABFSF010000059.1 GCA_013140755.1 Methylotenera sp.
ATAAATTGGTGGTCATAGATACGCTTCAAAGCGTTATAGCCAAGCCACTCATCTGAATAAACGGTAGCATCATTCACGTATCTAACGATTTCTTTGGTAAGAGTTCTAATAGTCACATCATCAACACATTTAGCGTTTAATTTACCGCCACGCTCTACCATACCGAAAACAGGTGCTTTATCTTTGATGCTACGACCTTGAGTGCCTTCAACTTTCTTGTCGTTATGTTTGTTCTTATTTTTACCACCAACATAGGTCTCATCTACTTCAACCTCGTTAGATAAGTCATTGTCGTTATCAAAACCAAAACAATTACGGATTCTTTGAAGCATGAACCAAGCAGTTTTTTGTGTAACGCCAATGTCTTTAGACAATTGAATGCTAGAAATGCCTTTTTTGTGGGATGTGACAAGCCAAATAGCTAAGAACCATTTTTGTAGTTCTATTTTTGAGTTGTCGAATAGAGTAGAAGTCTTAACGTTGAAATACTTACCAGTTTCTTTACAGCGATAACGGTTATTAGCGCATTTGTAAACTTTTGATGACGGGTCAAAAGGTGAAACTACGTTGCCATTTACCCAGCGCAAAGATTCAAGATGGTCAATGCATGATTGTTCATCTGGGAAAGCCTTGATTAGGTCTAGTATTGTGTTAAATTCAGCATTTATCATGGATACATTATACTATATTTAGTAGATATGTACACCATTTTTTAATTTAGTGTAGATTTATATATAGTTACCTAAATTTAATATCGCTTAAAATCGAAATAACTTGAATGGAAAGAGGTACGATATGAATGGAGTTCATCTTCATACCATATACCTTGTTCCCTTCCCCATCCTGAACCCGACCTGGTATCTTCCATTGGTTTTTCTCAAAATCAAAATCTTCCCACCGTGCCCCTATTAACTCGCTGGTACGAACAAAGGTATGCATCATTAAAAAGAAAGCAAGTTTAGTGATTGGTTTTGACTTGCACACTACAACCGCCTTTAAAAAATCAGGTAACTCTTTTTCACTTAATCTTGCCATATTTTTAGTTACTACAGTCGGCAAGAAATACTGCGTAGAAATATTTGAACACGGATTGGTTTCAACGTAATTTTTAACGACTGCATATTTGTAAATCGCACCAACAATCTGAAGCATTTTTTTAGCAAGCACCACATGCTTGCCATGCTTTGAAATTTTTTCAATTAGATTAACTATTTCAATAGATTTAATACTCGCTGGATGTTTGTTGCCGATTACGGGATAGATATGCAACTTCAATCTGCGCTCAGTGTAACCAACGTGACGCTCTGATTTCTTTTTCTTCCATACTTCAAGCCAACTCTCTGCGACAGACTGAAAAGTAATAGCTTCCTTTTCTTGAATGACTGCCTGGGCAACCCTTGCCGCCACGGGGTCAACGCCTTTTAATACCATTACTTTGTATTCATCGCGTATGGATCTTGCTTGCATAAGGCTAATTGATGGATAAGGCCCAATAGCGATACGGTTTCTTTTTCCATTAAGTGAATATCTATAAACAAATATCTTGCTACCAGATGTCATCACCTCGATATATAAAGAATCAAAGTCCGAGATTGAATAACGCTTATCGGTTGGCTTTAAAGATTTAATCTTAGTATCGTGAAGCATGTTTTGTGTACCATTTGTGTACCATTAACAGTGAGCTTCTATAATAACCTAAAATCGCCTATAACACTCTATGACACTATTGAAGGATTATTAACCTATTGAATTTATAAGTAAAATACGTTGAATAAGGGTAAAAACTATGTTTTTTTGATGAGCTTTAATAGCTAGTGAAGGCAATACTGGCGGAAGGGGCGGGATTCGAACCCGCGTTAGGCTATTAGCCTAAACACGCTTTCCAGGCGTGCGACTTAAACCGCTCATCCACCCTTCCGAACAACATCATTCAAAGCGCACGCATTATAGTGCAAATCATCAATCTCGTTCACACTAAACTAAGTTGTTGATAAATTACTTTTACGCGCAATTAACATGTAAGTTTCCGTCATCCCCTTACCTTTGATATTAATTTCAGTTTTTGGTGAAAATAAATAATCACTCTCGAGCATCACTTTGGTTTTTTGTGTTATTTGAATGCCATCGGAAGGGCAAGTTTCCTCCATGCGACTCGCAACGTTCACGGCATCCCCCCACAAATCATAGCTAAATTTTGCGCTACCAATCACACCTGCAATGACTTCACCCGAACTAATGCCAATACGCATTTTTAACCCGACACCGTTGCAACTAGCTATTTCATGTAAAGCTTCATGCATTTCTAATGCCATATTTGCCACTTTTTTTGCGTGATCTTCACACACATTAGGGGCACCAGCCACAGCCATATAAGCATCACCGATTGTTTTAATTTTTTCAACTTGGTATTTCTCCGCCAATTGATCAAACTTAGAAAACACCTTTGCTAATAAATCAATGACTTGAATTGGTGGCATATTTGCTGAAATTTTTGTGAAATTCTCAATATCCGCAAACAAAATGGTGACATTTTCATAATAATCTGCAATGCGCATATCATTATTTTTTAATCGTTTTGCAATCGGCTCTGGCAATATGTTTAATAGTAAGCTTTCAGAACGAATCCGCTCCTTTTCTAACAATACGGTTGCTAACTCTTTTTGTGTTTGAAAGTAACGTAGCACGCCATATAAAATAGAAGCGGTGCCTGTAATATTCATCAAGAAAAAAACGTCTTTAATATGTGCAGGCATGGGGAGCGCATTCCCCGCAAAATAGTGATTAAGCTTCCAAGATAAAAAAGCAAGTCCTATAAACAACAAAAACCACGGGGTTGATTGCCTTGTACCTAATATCATGAGAGCACCAACGGGCGATAAAATTGCCCAAATCGCCACTCCGCTTGAAGCAGAAAATCCACCAATCGCCCATTGCATAAAAAATGGCATCACTAATAACATCACTAACTGTGTAAAAGTGAAGTACTCAAAATGCTTAAAGCGATAAAAAATAAATAGTCCAACATAAGAAACTATCAAGTAAAAATATGGCACAGCAGCCAGTAAAGCATAACCCTCGCCTAAACTTGAAAGTGTGTATATCCAAAAAAAACTGACTAAGGTTTCAGTAATGACTAATAACGATAGAATCGTTTTACCCAAAGAGCTTGCAGATGGATTAGATAAGTTATTCCAAAGTTCTCTTGTGAATATAGATTTTGCTGTAGCTTCTTTTAACATATTGTGAGGTGAAATACCCAGTATTGACCATCAAATCTCAAGGCTTCACTATATCTCATGTTAGGTGGTTTTTCTATGACCCTCCAGAAAAAACCCTCATGAGATACTTCCAGCAATTTATTTGTAAAAAATTCTGTGTTTTTATTTCACGGCTACTCATCACATTCATCTCAAAAAAAGCAATGCATTTTCTGCTTGATTAAGTCAGGCTTTAGGTTTATTGTTTGGTTCGGGCATACCCTTGAAAGCCTTTTGTTTATTAGGCTTTTTTAAAATGTAAGCTGCTTTTAGACTTACACAAGCTGCATTTACAAAGTAATGCGGTTTTATAACGAGAATCGATACATTAACGATAGAAAAACTAGAGGAGTTAGCATGAGCTTAGAATTACTAAAAGGTCTTGGCGTTACCATCCCTTATAAAGCCAAATACGATAATTTTATCGGTGGCAAATGGGTTGCACCTGTTAAAGGTGAGTATTTTGATGTGATTACCCCCATTACAGGTAAACCTTACACCAAAGCAGCACGCTCTAGTGCTGAAGATGTTGAGTTGGCTCTGGATGCAGCCCACACAGCCGCAGACAAATGGGGCAAGACCGCCCCTGCGGAACGCGCTAACTTACTCCTCAAAATCGCTGACCGCATTGAACAAAACCTTGAGTTGATTGCTACCGCTGAAACGATTGATAACGGCAAGCCGATTCGCGAAACTATCAATGCGGATATTCCATTAGCAGTTGACCACTTCCGCTATTTTGCAGGTTGCTTACGTGCGCAAGAAGGTAGTTTAAGTGAGCTGGATGAAACAACTGTTGCTTATCACTTTCATGAACCACTAGGCGTTATTGGACAAATTATTCCTTGGAACTTCCCCATTTTAATGGCGGCTTGGAAACTCGCACCAGCATTGGCTGCAGGTAACTGCGTAGTACTAAAACCAGCAGAATTTACCCCTGTTAGCATTTTGATTTTAACGGAAGTCATTGCTGATTTATTGCCTCCAGGCATTATGAATATCGTCAATGGTTATGGTCGTGAAGTAGGCGCACCATTAGCGAACAGCAAACGTATTGCTAAAATCGCCTTTACAGGTTCAACCGCAACTGGTCGCGTAATTGCACAAGCAGCTGCTGGCAACTTAATCCCCGCAACGCTAGAGTTAGGGGGCAAATCACCGAACGTGTTTTTTGAAGACATTGCGCAATACGATGATGATTTCTTTGATAAAGCTGTTGAGGGCTTGGTGCTGTTTGCCTTTAACCAAGGGGAAGTATGCACTTGCCCATCACGTGCATTAATTCAAGAATCTGTGTATGACAAATTTATGGAGCGCGTATTACCACGCGTGGCTGCTATCAAGCAAGGTAATCCTCTTGACCCTAGCACCATGATAGGCGCACAGGCCTCACAAGACCAATTAAACAAAATTATGTCTTACATGGATATTGGCAAACAAGAAGGCGCACAGTGCCTCATTGGCGGCGAGCGCAATGTGTTAAGCGGCGCACTTGCAGAAGGTTACTATGTAAAACCTACGCTACTTAAAGGTAATAACAAAATGCGCGTCTTCCAAGAAGAAATTTTTGGCCCTGTGCTCGCTGTGACTACTTTTAAAGATGAAGCAGATGCGTTAGCAATTGCCAACGACACCATTTTTGGCTTAGGCGCAGGCGTATGGAGCCGTAACGGCAACACAGCCTACCGTATGGGTCGTGGCATTAAAGCTGGCCGCGTATGGACCAACTGCTACCATGCTTACCCAGCCCACGCAGCATTTGGTGGTTATAAAGAATCGGGCATCGGTCGCGAAACACATAAAATGATGCTAGACCATTACCAACAAACCAAAAACTTGCTGGTAAGCTATAGTCCGAAAAAATTAGGTTTCTTTTAAAAAAACCTTCTTTGTAATTTTTGCTGATTTAGCATAATATTTGAGGCGAGTTATCTCGCCTCTTTTTGTTGATGGAGTCACACGCATGGCAAACCGCGTTTCTGCAACCCCACAGGCACTTGAACTTATACATAAACTCACCGCCGAACATGGTGCCATTGTGTTTTTTCAATCAGGTGGTTGCTGTGAAGGTAGCGTGCCACTTTGTTTACCTGCCAATGAATTCAAACCCAGCGCATCCGATGTGCTTATCGGTGAAATTGACGGTGCCATTTATTATATGAGCGACAGCCATTTTAGCTTTGCTGAAAATATGCATACGATTATCAATGCAGAGCCTGGCTCTAGCGGTTCATTTTCATTAGACTGCGGCTCAGGCTTAGCATTTTTTACGAGTGCTAGATTATATAACGATGAAGAGTTAGCTACGCTCGCTCCAGTTAAGCGTGTTGGCTATTAAGTCACGACAAAAATTAGATAAACGCTTGTATGGTTTAACCTCGTTTTAAGGTAAAATGCCACTCGGCGGGTCTCCTCGCATTGTAAGGTAGCCAATCTGGTCAGGTGCGGAAGCAAGCAGCCACAACTATCAAGCAAGTGCCGAGGGCAAGGCTCGCCTCCTCTGCTTTACCCTATTAAAAAATCCAGCCCACGAAATACACTCAAAACACGAACAAACCCGCTGTTGTAATATGCGTATGTGAGTCAATGATGTAGGAGCGAGATTTACAAGGTGAATGCCGCAGGCAGAGAAACTAGCCTAGAGTATCGCATGCTTGTCGTTGCAAACAAAATAAAAGCCTAAAACCAAACACGAAAATCTCATTTTGCGCTAAAGTATCACCCCATGAGTTACCAAGTATTAGCGCGAAAATATCGCCCAAAATCCTTTCAAACGCTGGTCGGGCAAGACCACGTTGTACGTGCGCTTAGCAACGCACTTGAACAAAACCGTTTACATCACGCTTATTTATTCACTGGCACACGCGGTGTGGGAAAAACCACTCTCGCCCGCATTTTGGCCAAATCCCTTAATTGTGAAAAAGGCATCACCGCTACGCCTTGTGGTGTATGCGATGCGTGTACTGAAATTGACCGTGGACGTTATGTGGATTTAATTGAAGTGGATGCGGCCTCTAATACACAAGTAGATGCTATGCGCGAACTATTAGACAATGCGCAATACGCACCTACAAGCGGGCGTTTTAAAGTGTATATCATTGATGAAGTGCACATGCTCTCAAAAAGCGCATTTAATGCTATGCTTAAAACGCTAGAAGAGCCACCAGCACACGTCAAATTTATTCTCGCTACTACTGACCCGCAAAAAGTACCTGTCACAGTGCTATCGCGCTGCTTACAATTTAATTTGCGGCAAATGGCTGGAACGTCAATTATTGGTCATTTACAACACATTCTGGCACAAGAAAACATTCCTTTTGAATCACCCGCTCTGCACTTAATCGCGCGCGCTGCTAACGGCAGTATGCGTGATGCACTTTCACTCACCGACCAAGCCATTGCTTATGGCGGGCAAACTGTGAATGAAGCTGAAGTACGTGCCATGCTGGGAGCCATTGACCAAAGTTATTTATACCAGCTTTTAGAGGCTTTATTGGTCAATGATGGTAACAGCCTGATCAATCAAGCCAAATTGATGGAAGAGCGTAGCATCTCGTTTGAAGCCGCACTGAATGATTTTGCCCAGCTATTACATCAAATTGCCATTGCACAAACCGTACCAGAAACCGTGGCAGACGATTTACCTGAACGCGAAATTTTACTATCGCTCGCGCAAAGGGTATCCGCAGAAACACTACAACTCTACTATCAAATTGCCTTGTTGGGTCGCAGAGATTTAAGTTTAGCCCCTGATGAGTTTGCTGGCTTTACCATGAGCTTGTTGCGTATGCTAGCTTTTACGCCTACCGACCATACAACTAAAGCAGTGCAAGCTTCACAAACCAACAGCACACAAACCTCACCCGTTGCACATCCAGCAACAGCACAATCCGCTTTACCTAAAGTGACAGTAACAGGGTCCATTGATTTAAAAAATGAAGCGCACGTTCAAGAAGACACACTCAACGCCACTCGTCCATTTAACGGTGATTGGCGCAGCTTGCTGGATCAACTTAAACTCGGTTTAGCACGCAATTTAGCACTTAACAGTGCACTGATGAGCTTTGACGAACACACCATGCGTTTTGCGATTCAAGAAAAAGACCAAAACTTACTCAGTGCCATGTATCAAGACAAATTAGCTCTTGCCTTACAGCAACACTTTGGCAGAAAAATTCGCTTAGAATTTACTGTTGAAGGCAGTGTACAGACTCCTGCCAAGCAAGTGGCACAAGAAAAAGCTCATGCCCAAAGCAATGCCGAAAATGCAATTGAAGAAGATAGTTTTGTACAAACTTTAATTCAGGATTTTGGCGCAAGCATTATCCCAAATTCAATTAAACCCATTTGAAATTTATATTAACAATCTAAATCGTAACTAAAAAATAGGAGTAGCAAGATGATGAAAGGTGGCATGGGCAACATGATGAAACAAGCCCAGCAAATGCAAGCAAACATGCAAAAAGTGCAAGAAGAACTCGCCCATATTGAGGTAGAAGGCATTGCAGCAAACGGCTTGGTTAAAGTACAAATGACCTGCAAAAATGAAATTAAACGCGTCACCTTAGATGATAGCGTGATGGATGATAAAGAAACCCTAGAAGACTTACTCGTCATTGCACTCAAAGACGCAAATACCAAAGCCGAAGCAACCGCTGCCGCGCGTATGTCTAGCTTTATGCCTGCTGGCTTTAAGTTGCCTTTTTAGACAGCTGTGATAAAACCACCAGCCGCCCTAGAGCAACTGATTGATAGCCTACGCTGCTTACCTGGTGTTGGGCCAAAATCAGCGCAACGCATGGCTTATTATTTATTGCAGCGCGATCGTCAAGGTGCGAGTGAGCTAGCCAATGCGCTTGATTACGCCCTCAAACATGTCAATCATTGCCAACTATGCAATACGTTTAGTGAGCAAACCATCTGCCCCTTATGCGCCTCAGAAAGCCGTGATAAAAGCTTACTATGTGTGGTGGAAATGCCCACTGATTTACTCATGCTAGAAAATACACACACTTACAATGGCATGTACTTTGTACTCATGGGCAGACTCTCGCCTCTTGATGGTATTGGCCCCAAAGAAATTCACTTAGAAAAACTCATTCAACGCGCACAACATCATGCTGTGCAAGAAGTGATTCTAGCCACCAATTACACGGTTGAAGGCGATGCAACTGCACACTATATCAGCGAGCTACTCAAAACGCGCAGCATTAAAACGAGTCGTATTGCACGCGGAATGCCGATGGGGGGGGAAATTGAATACGTGGATACTGGAACACTCGCGCAAGCCATGTTAGAACGTAGAAATGTGTAAGAGCTAATCTAGCTTCAGTGTGTCATCACTTTGAAATAATCAATGGCTACACTACCAGTTAATTGAACGCTATAAAAAACTGGAAGGTGTAAAAATGACAGCTAAAACGCTTAACTGGATATGTACAACCATCATCGCAATGAACTCTACGGCATTGCAAGCAGCAGATTGGGGCAACCTCCCCGAGCAACCCAGCAGTAATAAACATGCAAAAGTTTTACATACTTATGTCTTAAATGACACGCCCATTACATCGCTTAACTCCAACCTTTCACTCGATATTACCGAAGAACAAGCCATTAAAAATGGTCTAACATCATTCCGCAACCCTGGAATAGGCTCTGGCTTAGTTCCCATACCCAATCAAGCAGGTGAGTTTTACATGCTCACAGACCGTGGACCTAACTTTGACAACCTCAATAGTGCAGGCAAGGTTAAAGGCAAAGTGTTTCCTGTGCCAAACTTTACGCCAGCCATTGTTCACGTCAAACTCACCAACGAAAGCATTGAAGTATTGCGCTCTATTCCATTGGTTGATACACAAGGCTTACCCGTCACTGGGCTTCCTAACGACAAAAATGATGAGCAAGCTTACAAAAATACTGATAGCGGAAGCTTGCCTTATCGTGCTTCAGGTTTGGATACAGAAGCCTTGCAGTTGCTCCCAAATGGAAAGTTTCTTATCTCCGATGAATACGGTTCCAGCATTATTGTGGCAGATACTAATGGCAAGGTGCTAATGCGCTACGTGCCTGAAGGTAAAAAATACGCTGAGGCAGGTTACCCAATCAAAGCTATTTTGCCTGCTATATTCAAGCAACGTCGTAGCAACCGTGGTTTTGAAAGCCTAGCACTTACACCAGATGCAAAAACTGTTTACGCAATTTTGCAAAGTCCCATGGGCGACACAAAAGATAAGTTATATGAAAACTCACGCCTTGTGCGTATTGCGCGTTTAGACATTACCAACCCACTAGAGGCTAAAGTGACAGGCGTATTTACGGTTCTCCAAAGTGCCAAGAGCGATTATCCTGAAACTGATAAACAAAAAGACCTTAAATATTCAGATGCTGTTGCGATTTCTAACGAAAAACTACTCCTACTTGAACGTGCCACTAAAAAAGTAAAACTAATCCTCGCAGATTTAAGTCACGCAACTAATTTGTTAGCGGGGGATTATGCAGACAGCTTAAAACCTGAAGAAAATAGCCATCAACTTTCTGATCTCAATATCACCCCAGCAAGTACTGAAACAGTATTTGATAGCAGAGATGTATTTTTTGAAATAGACACCGACAAGCTTGAAGGCTTAGCTGTCCTCAACACATCCGTGGTGGCAATGAGTAATGATAACGACTTTAGCGTGGGGGATAATACAAACAACTATCCAAGTAAAGTTTGGATTATTCAGCTAGGCAAAAAAATAAGTGATTAGCTGGTTTTTTAACAACATTTAATCCTGAAACTCACACACTCTGCCCCTTAAAAAAACAAAAGCCGCCACGCGAATTTAATTCAGCGAGCGGTTTTTGTTGCAAAAAAACAACATCTAGCATCTCAAAATATATAAATAAAACCCTGTCATCAAAGTGTCATACAGCCACTTCAAAATCACCCTTGTTGAAAAACACAGCAATCATTTTCTAAACAAGGAGATTTTTTAATGAATCAAAAACTACGTAATTTAATTTCAACAGTATTTGCAGGCTCACTCATGTTAGGTGTAACTGGCAATGCAATGGCGGACTCAACTGATGACATTCTAAATGCACTCATCGCCAAAGGCGTACTAACTGAAGAAGAAGGTGCTCTACTGTTAAAAGGTCGTAATGGTGAAAAAGAAGCCGCAGCCGCTAAAAAAGATTCAGCTGTTTCAGCTAAATTTAAAGATGGCTTAAGTTTTGAAAGTGGTGATGGTAAATTTAAGGCGCAAATAAATGGCCGTGTTCACGCAGATTATCGCTTTTTTGACTACAACGACAGTGAAAACAACCCAGATATTTCTAAATTAAAAACAAAACCCACTGAATTTTCTATCGGCAGTAAAAGTGTTGCTGACACGTTTGATATTCGCCGTGCCCGTTTAGGTTTTAAAGCTGCATGGAAAGACTACTATGAGGCTGAAGTTGTGGCTGACCTTGGCAACACAACAACACTTGATGTAGGTTATGTAAACGTTGCTTGGTGGAAACCTGTGCAATTCCGTTTTGGTCAATTCAAAATGCCAATGAATTTAGAAGAAATGACAAGCTCAAACAATATTGATTTTATGGAGCGTTCTTTCGTGAACTCATTAGCACCAGCTAAAGAAATTGGTGCAATGGTACATGGTTCACCATTCACAGGCATTACTTATGCATTAGCAGCTTCAAACGGTAATGCTAAAAATGCAGAAACTGATATGCGTGAAGATGGTAAAGATGTGATTGGTCGCGTAACTGCAAACTTTGCCGAAATCATGGGCAAACAAGATATGGTATTGCACGCAGGTGCTTCATTCTCACAAGGTGATACTCCAGAAGGCACAGTGGGCGTGAGTGGTCGTACTGAAGCGCGTGGCGCAACATTCTTCCAAGCACCTGCTTTTGCAAACGCAGGCCCAACTGACAAAGGCGGTACATTTGGTGGTATTGACCGCAGCCGCGTGGGCTTAGAAGGTATCGTTGCTTATGGTCCTTTTAAACTGCAATCTGAGTGGATGCAATTAAATAACGACTTTGAAACACAAGCTAAAGTTGGTGGTGTTAAGACAAAATATGATCTTGATATTGACAACTGGTATGCAGAAGCTATGTGGACAATTACAGGTGAAAACTATGCCGATGCCTATAAAAATGGTGCTTTCGGTGGCTTAAAACCTAAAAATGATTTTGACCCAACAACATTTAAAGGTGGTTTGTGGGAAGTTGGCGTACGTTTCAGCGAATTTGATGCCTCAGATTACGACACTTTAGGTGTTGCAAAAGCAAAAGTTGATGCCGACAAACTTATCACAACAAAAGCGCAAGGTTTTGCAAAAGCAGAATCTTGGACTGTTGGGCTGAAATTCTTACCTACCGCAAACACACGCTTGATGTTGAATTACGTTTCAACAGACTTTAAAGACGTGATTGGTGGCGATAAAGGCGGCATTGTGATTAACCAAAAACGTGTAGATGATGAAAAAGCATTGATTATGCGTGCACAATGGATGTTCTAATTTTGAATACTTGAGTGTTCATCTGTTGCTTTAACGGTAACTAACAGTACGCCAAGTTACCGTCTTTTAAGCCCTCTGCATCACGCAGAGGGCTTATTTTTTGGCTTTATCGTAAAGCCGAATGCCCAGTAATATCACCAAAATAAAGGCATAAGACAATGGCTCACGTATGTCTTTTTTTACCAGCCACCAAAAATGCACCACTGCCAAAATAGCAATCACATACACCAGTTGGTGTAGCGGCTTCCAGCGTTCACGCAGGCGTTTAACCATGGCATTACTTGAGGTGATTGCTAATGGAATGGTCAACACAAAAGCGGCAAACCCCACTAAAATTCTCGGGTGCTTGGCAATATCCTTGCTAATGTCTAGCCAACTAAAACCAAAATCTAGCCAAAGATAAACCAGCACGTGTAAGCCAGCATAAAAAAACATCCATAAACCCAACATGCGGCGCATTTGTAGCTGCCAAACACGCCTTGTCAGCAATCTGATTGGCGTTAAACTTAATGTGGCTAACAAGATCAATAACGCCCAAAAACCCGTTGAACGTTCTATAAATTCGATCGGGTTAGCGGTTAAATCTTCCTGAATACCGAGAAAAATCAAGCGAAACAACGGGATAAAGCATAGAAAAAATACCAATGCTTTGATTTTTGATAGCTGTGCTTTGTTAGGAATTTTTTTTAACAGCGTCAACATGGAAAGCTTTCGATTTATATTTATATTTTTAAATTGCGAAGAAATTTTTTACGACTTTAACCGCTTATCTGGCTAAAACAAGACCTAATTTAGATTTTTAAAAGTTTTTACGCAAATCCATGCCTGCATACATTTGCCCCACTTGCTCGGCGTAGCCATTAAACATTTGCGTTTTAATACGCCCAGCAAACAAGCCTGCGCCAATACGTTTTTCAGAGGATTGTGTCCAGCGTGGATGCTCAACTTGCGGATTTACATTGGCATAAAAACCATACTCATTGGGGCCTGCTTTCATCCAACTGGTTAATGGCATTTTTTCTGTGAAGCGAATTTTGACAATGGCTTTGGCACCTTTAAAACCATACTTCCAAGGGACAACCAAGCGTATCGGCGCACCATTTTGGTTGGGCAGATGCTCGCCGTACAAACCTACCGCCATGAGCGTGAGTGGATTCATGGCTTCGTCCATACGTAAGCCTTCGGTATATGGCCAATCTAAAATCGGCAAATTAGCTCCTGGCATTTGTTGTTTATCTACCAATGAAATCAATTCAATATATTTTGCATTGCCCGTGGGCTCTGCCCATTTGACCAACTGCGCCAATGGAAACCCAACCCATGGAATGACCATTGACCAACCCTCAACACAGCGCATACGATAAATACGCTCCTCTAAAGGCATCAGTTTAATGAGGTCATCTAGGTTAATGGTTTTATTTTTTTTCACCTCACCTTCAACGCTAATCGTCCAAGGGTGTGGTTTAAAAAGTTTGCTATGAATTGCAGGCTCACTTTTATCGGTGCCAAACTCATAATAATTATTATAAGTAGTGATGTCGTCATACGATGTCAGCTTTTCATCTGCACCATAAGTGGTTTTAGTAAAGTTTAAAATCTTTTGCCGTGAACCCAATGCATTAGCTTTAATCAAGCTTGGAGCGCGTGCTGGTTTAGTGGCATTCTCAAGATTAGTTATGTTTAAAGTGGCGGCGTGGAGTGAGTGACTAAGCAATGTGGCAGACCCCGCCAACAAACCAAACCCTGCTTTTTGTAAAAATGCACGTTTGTTTTCAAACACTTCTTTAGGAGTAATTTCAGAAGGGATAATATCGCTTTGTTTTTGAATAATCATAAAATTGCCTCAACGCTAAAGTCAGTATTTGTTCACAAAATAAGCATTCAACAAAATAAATGCCTCCAACCCTTAGTCTTGCAGCAACGAGATTCCTTACAACAAATTACTTTAATAAACCTTGCGTTTCTTGAGTGATTTCAGCATCCAAGGCAACATCTTTGGTGTTTTTAGCAATCAATCGCGCTTGTTCTATTTGGCTTTTTGCTGCCGCCATATCGCCTATCGCCGCTTTTACTTTTGCTAATTGATAACGCCCTTTGGCCTCAAAGTAAGCACCGCCTTGGTCTTTTGCAAACTGAATAATTTTATTAAGTGCACGTTCAGCATTCGCATAACTTTTATCATCTGCATAATAACGCCCTAGCAAAATACTGGCCTCAGCAAACTGATCTAAAGTACCAGATTTATCTTGCATAATCACGGCTTTAATTTGGTATTCCACCGCTTGCGCATACTGAGTCAGCGCGTGATAAGTGGCTGCAATTTTCTCATTGGTTTCTGCACGTTCGTTATCATTATTATCAAGCTTATTGGCGGCTAAGTAATCCGTGAGCGCAGTTGCATATTGTTTGTTAATCATGTGAATATCGCCAATAGCACTATGCGCAGCGCGCTCTAGGCCAATATGTTTCGCTTTTTGTGCTGCAGTAATGGTTTGCTGATATTGAGCAATAGCCGTTTCATACTGACCAGCAGCTTTGTAAGCTTGACTAATCACAAGTGCAATCACTGTTTTATCTAAGGCATCAGTTGAAAGCGCATCTGCCGCGCTAAATGTTGCCAAAGCTGCGTTCAAATCTTGGTTTGCACTGAGTGTACGCCCTTTGCAAATGAGTGCTTCTCTATCTTGCTTATTTTGACGCAATGCTTTTTCTGATAAAGTCATCGCCTTGGCAAAATCCCCTTTTTCATACGCCAGATTACATTCGATCGCCTCAGGACTCATGGCAAAAGCATGATTAAAATTGAGTGCTAAGAGCGTTAAAACTACTGTTGCTTGTAATTTCATATGTGCTTTTCTATCAAAAAAAATGTTGTGATGTGTTCATCTTACAAGTACTCAGCCCAATTGAGAGTATTGACTTGTGTAGCAAAAAAATTAGGATTTAATAATGATAGCTTTGTGTTGTACTGTAAGGTTTTATTGTGTGCATCCACAATATCACCCCCTGCTTCATTGAGCACACAGTGCGCCGCCGCCGTATCCCATTCTGAGGTGGGTCCTAACCTGGGGTAAACATCCGCTAAACCTTCAGCTACTAAGCATATTTTAAGAGAGCTGCCCATGCTAATAAGTTCAGGAGTCACTCCTGTCGCCACATGCAAATGATTTAAAAACTGTTGAAAATGATGATCACTATGCGAGCGACTACCTGCCACAACCAATTGTGTCAGCACAAATGGTTTGGTATGAATGGGTAATGCGTTTTCATACGCTATTTGCTTATATGCCCCCTGCCCTTGCACCGCATAGTAAAGTAATTGCGGTACAGGCGCATACACCACACCCAACACAGGGCGGTGATTTACAATCAACGCGATATTCACGGTAAATTCCCCGTTGCGCTTTACAAACTCACGCGTACCATCTAATGGGTCTATGAGCCAATACTGCTGCCAACTTAATCGCTCATCATCCGCAATAGACTCAGACTCTTCAGATAAAATTGGAATCTGCGGAGTGAGTAATTGCAATGCAGTTACAATCGTGTGATGCGCGGCTAAATCAGCCTGTGTAAGCGGTGAATGATCTTCTTTTTTGGTAATATCAAAATCAGTCGCATACACTTGCATAATTGCAGCCCCTGCTTGTTTTGCAATGATGATGACTGGTTCTAAATACGTTTGGTAATGTTGATTCATTGGTTTAACCTAATAGTGCGAGCAAGCCAGCTTCATCTAAAACTTCAAGCCCTAAAGCTTGAGCTTTCTCTAATTTGCTGCCTGCCTCATCGCCAGCGATGACATAATCTGTTTTTTTAGAAACACTACCACTCACTTTGCCGCCTGCGTTTTCTATCAGTGCTTTGGCTTCATCGCGTGATAAATTAGGCAAAGTGCCTGTGAGGACAAATGTTTTACCAAGCAAGTTACCTGAAACTTGCTGTTTTCCTTCTGTTTCTTCCCAAGTAACACCCGCGGCGATGAGCGCATCAATGACGGTTTCGTTATGTGATTCCGAAAGAAAGTTAAGAATAGACTCAGCAACTACAGGACCTACATCATTTACAGCAAGTAAATCTTCAATATTTGCCTGCTTAAGCGCAGCAAGATTTCCAAAATGTTTAGCTAAATCTTTTGCGGTGGCTTCACCTACATTACGCATACCCAGCGCATAAATAAAGCGTGCCAACGTGGTTTGTTTGCTATGTTCCAGCGCATCTAAAATGTTTTGCGCAGACTTAGCTGCCATGCGTTCAAGATTGCTCAAGGTAATTAAATCTAGCTTGTAAATATCTGCCAAAGTATGCACTAAATTAGCTGCTACCAATTGATCAACCAACTTTTCTCCTAAGCCTTCAATATCCATCGCACGGCGTGAGGCAAAATGCGTAATCGCTTGTTTACGCTGTGCGGGACAAAACAAACCGCCTGTGCAACGTGCAACCGCTTCATCGGCTTGCTTTAAGATATGCGAACCACATTCTGGGCAAGTGCTAGGCATGATAAAGCAGCGCGCATCCGCAGGACGGCGTTCTAGCATCACACTTACCACCTCTGGAATCACATCCCCTGCCCTACGCACACTGACCGTATCGCCAATGTGTACATCTTTGCGACGCACTTCGTCTTCATTGTGTAACGTGGCGTTGGTAACAGTCACACCGCCTACAAACACTGGTTGCAGTCTTGCCACTGGAGTAATCGCGCCCGTGCGCCCCACTTGCACTGTAATATCTTCAACAATAGTTAAAGCTTCCTGCGCGGGGAACTTATGCGCAATCGCCCAGCGTGGCGCACGAGAAACGAAGCCCAGTTCATCTTGCTGATTAAATTGATTCACTTTATACACCACGCCATCAATATCAAACGGCAAACGCTCACGCATGGCACCAATTTTTTGATAATAATCATGTAAGCCAGCTACACCTAGCACCACATCACGCAATTGACTCACAGGAAAACGCAAACTGGCTAAATAATCCATCGCCGCGCTGTGGCAACTCAACACTGGCGAGCCTTCTGAGGCACCTAAACCGTACGCAAAAAAGCTTAAAGAGCGCGTGGCGGTGATTTTTGCATCTAATTGACGCAAGCTGCCAGCCGCTGCATTGCGAGGGTTTGCGAATAGCTTTTCGCCTTTACTTAGCTGGGCTTGATTCAGCTTGTCAAAATCACGTTTAAACATGAGCACTTCACCACGCACTTCAAGTAATGCTGGTGGCGTTTCGCAATCCAAACGCATAGGAATACAACGCAAAGTACGTAAATTATGCGTCACATCTTCACCCGTGTAGCCATCGCCACGGGTTGCACCTTGCATAAAAACACCGTTTTCATAAGTGAGCGTAATGGCTAAACCATCAAATTTCGGCTCTACTGCGTATTCAACATGCTCTTGCCCCAGAGCTTCTCTAATCCGTTTATCAAAAGCTTCTAGCTCTTCATATTCAAACGCATTATTCAGTGACAACATCGCCTGACGGTGGGTAATGGTTTTGAAGGCATTAGCCGCAGAACCGCTGACACGCTGGGTGGGAGAGTCTGGTGTAATTAAAAGAGGCGTTTGGCTTTCTAAGTGCTGTAGCTCACGATACAGCTTATCGTACTCACTATCAGGCACTGAGGGTGCATCTAAAACATAGTATTCGTAATCGTACTTTTCAAGCAGTTTACGCAAATTTTGATAATGTGCGCTCAGCATAGGTGTGGGTTGGGCTGACTCACCAAAGGCAAAGCTTGCTTGTTGTATCTGCTTAGTCATGTCAAGTGAAGGGCTGGATAAAAGCCTTAAGCTTAAGAAAATAAGCGCAAAGCACTCTCAGAACCTGGCACAATGCCGCGCACCAGCATGGTGGCGTGAATCACTTTGAGCTGCTGGCGAATTTTTTCAATCTGAATATCGCCAAGCGGGCGGTTGTTATCATCCACTAGCACCGCATTAAGCCCAATTGCCATTTGCTTTGCCACTTGCACCATTTGATTAAAAGCCTCAGTGCAGTGATGCACATGGGGAATGTCCAGCTGAAAAGTAACTGCCTTCACCACCGATGAGCGCAGCATTTCTAAACTAAACGGATGATGATCTCGATTAAACATCACAAAGGCTGGCAAAGCTTGCTCAGCACTCTCATCAAATAATTTGAAACTGCCATCGGCAGCTAAAGAGAATCCTTGCGCTTCGGCTAAGCCCTTCAATTTAGTCCCCGTAAATGCACCTTGCTCGCCATGCACAAGATGAAACCCCATGGTTTTATCTACCTCAATACAGAATGTATCTAAGGCATTTGCGATGCTCAATACATCACCCGTTGTTTGCCACTCAACATGGGCGTTAATGTCTAACCCTAAAGTTTCAACCGCTAGTTGAAAGCGATTTAACACGCTACGCGAAACAGCACCTGCTCTATCTGCCAACTGTAAGCTACAGGTGAACCTTGATACTACAGCATCTGGCAACAGGTGACTGAGCATTACCCACTGTTGATCTGCATTTAAACCATGCACAAATACAGGCTTGTCATAATCGTCAAACAAGCTATTAAGCTTATGATTAACGAACTCAACCGTACTTGCATCGGCCAAATACAACACCGCAATCAAATCCATTTGCGCATGAAGCATTGCAGGCAACCCCATATTGGGTTCTTCTATATTATCTCTAGCTGCTTTAGTGTCGCTCCTTGTTGCCTCACTATCATGATGCAAACTTTCAGATGAAGATTGCAATGATTCTAAAAGTTCAACCTCCTGATTGGATCCTACTATGGCAACGTGTTCTTCCTGATTGATTAACTCACTGTACAAAGCGTCAATAGAGGGCTTAGGCGTTACAGGAATATTGTCATCAAGCTCACTTAACGCGACAAAACGGGTTTCTTCAATAGCGACATCATCAATTTCTGCTTGGTTAGGTAAGGTCATTTCAAAATCAAGCACTTGCTCATCCGCAACATTCAGTTGCTGAGTATCCAAGTAAGGCTCAACATGTGCATTCACTTGAGTCGCTTGCGTTGAAGCTGGCGCAATAGGTAACTGTTCATCAAGTAAGGGGTCCTTTTGAATTGCATTGAAATGATGATTCACTTGCTGTTTAAAACGCCGCTCTTGCCACCAATTAAACAAGACCACCGCAACAATAATCAACGCCCCAATGGCAATTAAGCTAATTGTTAATCCGTTCATTTAAGTCGTACTTTCTACCATTTTTACTGCGGCTTCCATATCCACATCTACAATGCGTGAAACGCCTGATTCTTGCATAGTAACACCAATCAATTGTTGCGCCATTTCCATTGTAATTTTATTATGACTCACGTATAAAAACTGTGTGCGTTCAGACATTTTTTTCACCATCGTGCAAAAACGCTCGGTATTGCTGTCATCCAGTGGCGCATCTACCTCATCCATCAGGCAAAATGGTGCTGGGTTTAATCTAAACAAAGCAAACACCAACGCTAGCGCAGTAAGTGCTTTTTCACCACCTGAGAGTAAATGAATCGTACTGTTCTTTTTGCCTGGCGGCTGTGCAAATACTTGCATCCCCGTATCTAAAATTTCATCGCCCAGCAACTCTAGCCTTGCCTGCCCACCGCCAAATAGAGTAGTAAATAGCTCGTTAAAATGCTTGTTAGCCTCATCAAAAGTCGCCTGCAAGCGGCTTCTAGTTTCACGGTCAATCTTACGAATAGCGTCTTCAAGTGTTTGGCTGGCTTCTACTAAATCTGCACATTGGCTATCTAAATATGTTTTGCGTGTTTTTTCAGTTTCCAACTCCTCTATCGCGGCTAAATTCACTGCGCCTAAAGCTGCAATTTCAAATTCTAGTTTACCTTTTTTGCGCTCTAGTGAAGTCACTTTAGCTTCACTCTCTGATAAATTGTCTAACGCATTCGTGAGCGTAACTTCATCAATAGGAGAAGCTAAAAGCTCAGCTTGGCACTGCTCGAAATGTAATCGCGCCTCTTGCTCAGCCAAACGACTCGCTTCTAATTCATCGCGCAATGGATGAAGCTGCTGCTCAAATTGCATCCGCATACGCTCTTGTTGCATGAGAGCTTCTTGGCTTTCACTCAGCACATTTCGCGCATTCGCTAAAGCAATCTCACGCGTCTGTTTAGTATTCAAAGCCCCTTCTAAATTCGCCTTAAGTGCCTCCATTTTGGTGGCTGCGAGCGTATTTTCCACTTCACCACATCGCACATTTAAACTGGTTTTTTCTTCAAGCAAGAATACCTGCTTAGTGTTTAATTCATTGATTTTATTTTGTATTAGCTTGATATTGAAGTTTTTTTCTTGATGCGCTCGCTCAACTGTTTGCAAATGCGCACGGGCTTGATTTAACAAGGTTTCGGCCGCTTGTTTATGTGCTTCATGGGCTGATTTTTCTACCTGCATCTGCGTTAAAGCAGCGGTGTTTTCTATCACTAAGCCTTGTTTGCTGGCTTTTTCAGCTTCTAGTGCTTGTTGTTTTGTTTGCGTCAGCGCAATATCCGCCTCTAACATCGTTTTACGCTGTAAAGTATTGGCTTGCTGTTGCTTGAGTTGTTGCAAATGCAAGTTTAATTGATGCGCTTGCTGTGTGCTATTTTTAAGTTGCTGTTGCTGTAATTGTTGATTTTTGCGCAAGGTTTGCAATTGCGTTTCTAATTGTGCAACTTTTTGGCTACTTTCTTCAAATGCAGCTTGTATTGCAGGCTGCTGTGCATTTAAAGCTTCAAGGCGTGCTTGACGCTCCAACACGCCATGTAAGGCAGATTGCTCTGCGTAATACGTCACACTGTGTCGTGTATAAATATCGCCATGTTGATTCACCAAACATTCGCCATCAAGTAAAGTTTGGCAAGCCTCGCTCACATTGACATCTGCTGAGAGCGCATACACTCCTGCTAACCAATCTTGCAAAATTGCTTGATCACTTAGCTCAAGCTTTGCCACAAGACGCATTAAAGGTAAATGCGTGTTAGCTTGGTGCACTTGCACTTGGCCTTCAACAATGTGCCTAAACGCCACACTCAGTGCGGCTGGCGGCCTGGATAATTCAAGTGCTTGATGGTGCACAATAGCATTAAGCCGATTACCAAGCACCGCCTCAAAAGCGGTTTCCCAACCTGCTTCAATACGCATTGTTTGCCATAATCGTGGGCTATTGGCTAAACCTGCGCGATCAAGCCAAGCATTTAGCTGGCTTGCACTATTGCTGTGCATTGCTTGTTGCATTTTTTGCAAAGAATGGATTTCAGCAACCAACACATGTACGTGTTGCTGTTGGGTTTGCGCTGCCTCGCGTGCTAACTTTAAAGCGTGCTGAAGTTCACGTTCAATCTCAATTGCCTGTGATATTTGCGTTTCAGAATGCGCAATCTCAACCTCTAATTGGCTAAGTTGAGTTGATTTTTCACTTAAGGCACTCTCCGCTGGCATAGAGAGTGCATTTAAGTTTTGCGTTAGGCGTTTAACTTGCTCGTGCGCCTCGGTGATTGTGCGCGTAATATGTCCAATATTAGCCTGCTCTAAGCGTAAATGTTGCTCAGCATTTAACCAAGCAGTTTGGCTGGCGTTAAAAGTAGCCAATGCCGCTTGATAAGCCGCCAATTGCTCTGCAACAGCTTGATGCGCCTCAACACCCACGACCTCAGCCGAGATTAAATCACCATGCGCATCTTGTAATTCATTTTCTGTAGTGTGCAACGTTGCTACAATATCAGCATATTGGCTGGCATTTTTTTCAACTTGTGTATGTAACTGCTGTAACTGCAATTGCAAGCGTTCACGCGCATCAGTAGTGTTTTTGACTTGATTTTCTAGATTTGAAACAACTGCATTCGCCTCATAATAATCAGCTTGTGCAGCATTTACTGCATCCGTAGCCTTTAAATTTTGCTGACGCGCCGTTTCTAATACGCTTTCACTATGCCGCAAACTAGCCATCTGCGCCTCAAGCGCATTCACGAGTTTTTCAACTGCGTGTTGTGCATTTTGCCACTGCACACTTGCATTGCGCTTTTTAAGAAGCCAAACTTGACCTTTTGTTAAACTTAAGTGCGCTTGTAATTGGTGATAATTTTCCGCCACTACCGCTTGCGATTGTAAGCGTAGTATTTGCTTATCCAGCTCACGCAAAATATCTTCTACTCGCGTTAGATTTTCACGCGTATCACGTAGCCGTAGCTCAGTTTCACGGCGGCGTTCTTTATATTTACTAATACCTGCGGCTTCTTCTAAAAAAACACGCATTTCTTCAGGCTTAGCTTCTACAATGCGACTAATGGTATTTTGCCCAATAATGGCATAAGCCCGACCACCCAAGCCCGTGCCTAAAAACAAATCTGCCACATCACGGCGGCGCACCACCGTGTTGTTAATATAATAAGTAGAGCCTTTATCGCGCTCAATTACGCGCTTGACGGAGATTTCTGCATACTGCGACCACTCGCCAGACGCACCGCCTAAACTATTATCAAACACCAGCTCCACACTCGCGCGAGAAATTGGCTTACGGTTGCCTGATCCATTAAAAATCACCGCATCCATCGCATCCGCACGCATTTCTTTAGCAGACGATTCACCCAGCACCCAGCGCACAGATTCCATCACGTTAGATTTGCCACAGCCATTAGGCCCCACTACGCCCACACGCTGCCCATGAATATGCAACGTGGTAGCATCCACAAATGATTTAAAGCCCGCAAGTTTTAAGTGAGTTAAACGCAAATTGAAAATTTAATTAGGAGTTTGCTTAGAGCGTTATAATAACGTTTTTTCATCGCAAAAAGCCGTATTTTCTATGACGACCACACAATCTTTAGGTGCAAAACCAACCGCACAAGCTTCTAAAACACTAGAAACCTTTGAAAATCCAAATAAATCACGCGATTTTCATATTCACATGCAAATTCCTGAGTTCACTTGCCTCTGCCCAAAAACAGGACAGCCTGACTTTGCCGTGATTTATTTAGACTATATTCCAGACCAAAGCTGCGTAGAGCTCAAAAGCTTAAAACTGTATATGTGGTCATTCCGTGATGAAGGGTGCTTTCACGAAGCCGTTACCAACCAAATTTTAGATGACTTAGTTGCCGCCACCGCACCAAAATTTATGCGTGTTACCGCTAAATTCTATGTGCGTGGCGGAATATTTACAAATGTTGTTGCTGAGCACCGCAAAGCTGGCTGGCAACCACAAGTGCGCGTAGAGCTTACCCAATTTGAAAGTCAATCTAACGCGCGCGGCTAGATTAAACCAAGATTTAATTTTTTTAAGCAAAAAAGCGGCAAAAATCATTGACAATCCCCCTACGCGTCATTATGATTGCGCCTCGCTAACGGAACAACGTTTTGAAAGCGACCTGATGTAGGTTTGGGGGTATAGCTCAGCTGGGAGAGCGCTTGCATGGCATGCAAGAGGTCAGCGGTTCGATCCCGCTTACCTCCACCAAAAAAGCTAAAATTAGCTTAGGCTTATTGGTCGCTTTGTAGTATAATTTTGCTCTTGTAATTCGGTAGTAATTCTTAGGTCCCCATCGTCTAGAGGCCTAGGACACCTCCCTTTCACGGAGGCGACCGGGGTTCGAATCCCCGTGGGGACGCCAAACAATCACCAGTAGTCACGACCTGAAAGTGGTCAATTAAACACTACGGTGACTCGCGTAATCGCTTTATTCAATCACTTAACATTCCATAAAGATTATTTTCTTAATGTAAATGTATATGCACTAAGATTTTATGGTAAGTAAAAACTATCGCTTACCATGCTGATGTAATCGCTATTGCAAGCTCCGCTGCCTTCTCACCTCATACAAACAAATACCACTCGCCACGCTCACATTGAGGCTTTCCACCGAACCAAACATGGGGATGGTCACTAAAGCGTCGCAGTTTTCAGCGGTTAAGCGGCGCATTCCATCGCCTTCTGCACCTAGCACCAAAGCGATTGGACCGTCTAATTTCGTGTTGAGTAGGTTGCTTGGCGCATCCATCGTTGTGCCCACCACAAAAACGCCAGCATCTTTAAGCTCGCGTATGGTTCTGGCTAAATTAGTCACCGCGATAAATGGCACGGTTTCAGCCGCGCCACAAGCTACTTTACGCACGGTTGCGTTTAAGCCAACAGCTCTATCTTTTGGTGCAATCACCGCATGTACGCCCATCGCATCTGCCACGCGCAAGCACGCGCCTAGGTTATGCGGGTCTTCTACCCCATCTAAAATTAAAAAGAATGGCGGCTCAGTGAGGTCAGATTCCAAAATATCATGAATATCTTTATACGGAATCGGCGTATCTACAACCCGCGCAATAACGCCTTGATGGCGACCATTCATACCTGCCATGCCGTCTAAGCGGCTACGCTCTACTTCCATCGTGCGCACACCTGAAAGCTCAGCCATTTTGAGCAAGTCTTTCATACGCGCATCTACGCGGTCTCGGTCGATTAAAATTTCTTGTACGCTGGCTGCATGTTGGCGCAAACGGCTTAATACGGCATGAAAGCCAAATAAAATACGGGCATCGCTCATTTAAAATTTCCTTCTAATAATGGAGGCATTTTAGCATGTTGAGACCTCTTAATGCGGCTACAGATTATGAGGGTGTATTTTTGCTTAATTATCCCTTAAACTTTAGCCATACAAACTGCATGAGATCACTATGTCCACACTAAAGCACGTCGCTGAAATCATTAAAAAACACAATATCACTGAGGTAGAGTGTGTGTTTCCCACTATTAACGCCACTTTGCGCGGCAAGGTGATGCGCGGTGCAGATTTTTCTAACGGCAAAGAATTACGCATTGCTAGAGCTGTGATTTTGCAAACCATCAATGGTGAATATTGTGATGAACATGTGATAGGTGCTACCGACAACGACACCATTTTGAAGCCCGATTACAGCACATTTAAACAACTGCCTTGGCAACCACAACGTGCTTGGGTACTACATGATTGCATGAATTTTGACGGCTCACCTTCAGCCCACGCGCCACGCAATGTACTTAAAAATATATTAGCCCAATATGAAACATTAGGCTTAACGCCAGTGGTTGCGCCTGAAATTGAGTTTTATTTATTTAAGCGTGATGGTCAAGAAGCCACTGGTTTTACACAACCTACGATGCGTGGCGGCAGTATTGAACAAGAGCGGCAAATGGCTTACAGCCTAAATGCCACCGCAGACATGCGCGATTTTTGGCAAGCCCTGCAAGCGGCCTTTGATACATTAGAAATTCGCACGGATACTTGGCTGCACGAAATGGCACCCAATCAATTTGAAATCAACCTACTGCATGGCGATGCACTTAAACTTGCCGATGATGTGGTGCTGTTTAAACACACTTTGCGCGAAATTGCCGCACAATATGGCTTAAATGCAGTATTTATGGCCAAACCACTCGCCAATTACGATGGCAGCTCAATGCATCTGCACCAAAGTATTGTAGATAAGCAAGGTAACAACCTATTTAGCGATCAAAACGGCGCAGCCACGCCTAACTTCTACAGTTATATTGCAGGCTTGCAAGCTTACATGGCTGATTTGATGCCTTTTATGGCACCTTATTTTAACTCATGGCGTCGCTATGCACGTGGTACGCAAGCTCCTATTAACTTGCAATGGGGGCATGATAACCGCACCATCGGCTTACGCGTACCGCACGCTAATGCCGCTGCCCGCCGCGTTGAAAACCGTTTTGCAGGTAGTGATGCCAACCCTTATTTAGCCATAGCGGCAACGCTAGCCTGTGGCCTACGTGGAATGCAAGAAAAACTTCAACCCACAGCACCTAACGATGACAAAGATGGTTACGATTACCCACGCCAAATCGCCATTGGCTTAGAAAGTGCCCTCACCCAGCTTAAGCAAAGCCAACATGCCCGTACACTATTTGGTGATGCGTTTATAGAAGCATTTATCAACGTTAAAGAAATTGAACTCGCTCATTTTATGTTTGAAGTCAGCAGCTGGGATAGACGCTATTTGGCTTTGCAGGTTTAAGTCGGTGCAGCTTTTTATCCTTTAAAAGCAGTTAAAGTCCCAAAGTTCACAGAGAGCAAAGGCATTGAATATAAAAAGCTCATTTAAAAATATATTCAGAGACTTTATGTACGAAGTAACTTTAAACCTTACAATTTCGCCATCCTCGCAAAAGCGGGAATCCATCTAAGTAATTGATTAAAATGGATTCCCGCTTTGCTAGCTTTTACGTTGCAAAATGACTGCTTAAACCACTATGCGTGAATAACTGAGTTTAATATTTTTGTTGAAAATTTGGTGCTATTTAGGTTCGTGCAAAGCTCTCGTTAAGTAAAAAAATGTTATCAGCATTTATCTGTTAATCACTTAATTAAACTGCATCTCATTATTTGTCATATTACTGTCATATTTAACGCCTAAACTTGCACTCAAGTTAAGCGATCAATAGTTAAGGCAATAAAACAGTTAGGCAATCAATTTAACCCAAATGGAGATTTTATGAATACATTATTTGCTAAGTCATTAGGTATTACTACATTACTTGCGGCATCACTCTCAACACCTCACGCAGTTGCTGCAGATAAAATCATCAAAATTGATGGTTCAAGTACTGTTTATCCTATTACTGAGGCGGTGGCCGAAGAGTTTCAAAAAGCCACTAAAACTAAAGTAACGGTGGGTGAATCTGGTACTGGCAGTGGTTTTAAAAAGTTTTGCCGTGGTGAGACAGATGTTTCAAATGCATCGCGCCCAATTCTGCAAAAAGAAATGGATGCTTGTAAAGAAGCAGGTATTCAATACATTGAGTTGCCAGTGGCTTTTGATGCTTTAACTGTGGTTGTAAACCAAAAAAATGATTGGGTTAAAAGCTTAAGCGTTGAAGAGTTAAACAAGATTTGGAAACCAGGTTCAAGTGTTAAAAACTGGAAGCAAGTCAATGCAGCTTACCCAGATAAAACGTTGGCTTTATTTGGTCCAGGAACAGCTTCTGGTACATTTGATTATTTTACTGAGGCTGTTAATGGTAAAGCAAAATCAAGCCGTACGGATTACACACCTTCAGAAGATGATAACGTGTTAGTACAAGGGGTTAGCGGTAATGCGGGTGGTTTGGGATATTTTGGTTATGCGTATTATGAAGAAAACAAAGATAAATTACGTGCCATTCCTATTTCAGCAAAAGCAGGTTCACCAGCAGTAATGCCATCTCCTGAAGCGGTTAAAGATGGGTCATATCAGCCTCTTGCTCGCCCACTTTTTATCTACGTGAATGCCACATCTGCTGCGTTTAAGCCTGAAGTTAAAGCTTTTGTGAACTTTTATTTAGAAAATGCCCCTAAATTAGTGGCTGAAGTTAAATATGTTCCCTTACCTGCTGAAGATTATGCGGCGGTAAAAGATCACTTCAAAGCGATGAAACCAGGCACAGGCTTTGCTGGTAAAAATGAAGTGGGAATTAAGGTTAAAGATTTAATCAACAGAATTAAGTAAGACTCAAATCCAATAAAAGAAGCGGATGACCGCTTCTTTTATTGGTAATACGCTTATCAAATCAATCACTTTAAAGCTCAAACCACTTATGGATATAGCAACTAATAGTCCTAGCCTCATCACGACAACAATCAGTCCGCGCTTGGCTAAAAATTTACGCAGAGATATTAAAGGGCGCGTCATTGAGTTTATATTAATGCTAGCCGCACTTTCTGCCGTATTTACCACATTTGCCATTGTGGCAATTCTTTTATACGAATCTTTTGGTTTTTTTAAAACAGTTTCATTAGTTGAGTTTTTCACAGGAAAAGAGTGGACACCACTTTTTGAAGATGCTCACTACGGCATCATGCCTTTGGTTGCAGGCACACTCACTACGTCTATGGTGGCTTTAGCGGTTGCAGTGCCTATAGGTACAATCGGAGCGATTTATCTTTCTGAATTTGCTTCACATAAAACCCGTGAAATTACTAAGCCCATTTTGGAGTTGTTAGTAGGCGTACCAACTATTGCATTTGGTTATTTTGCATTGCTCTTTGTTACGCCACTTTTACAAAAAATTTACCCTGATTTACCAGGATTTAACATGCTAAGTGCTGGCTTAGTAATGGGAGTGATGATTGTGCCTTATATTGCCTCAGTGGCTGAAGATGCCATGCGTGCTGTGCCCATGAGTATGCGCGAAGGCTCTTATGCGATGGGAGCAACCCGCTTTCAAACAGCGCTTCGCGTAGTTACCCCTGCGGCTACCTCTGGTATTGTTGCCGCTTATATTTTAGCAATTTCACGTGCGGTAGGCGAAACTATGGTGGTTGCGGTTGCAGCGGGTCAGCAACCTAACCTAACATTTAATCCAACTGAGGGTGCTGCCACCATTACTGCTTATATTGTGCAAGTAGCGATGGGTGATCTACCGCACGCCAGCATTGGTTATCAAAGTATTTTTGCCGCTGGCTTAGTACTTTTTGCAATGACATTAGGCTTTAATATTATTGGTCATATTGTGCGTAAAAAATATAGGGAGCAATACTAATGCAAGCCTCAACCACTCCAGCTAAAGCTTCTGTGCTTAGCAACCTAAACGCTGTGCGAACGATGATTCGCCGTCACAAACGCAACGATATTATATTTGCGAGTATCGGTTTAATTGCGCTCATGCTCGCTTTACTGACTTTAGTCACCCTGTTTGTTGACTTAGTCTTGGATGGCTACCCAAAGTTTAACTTAACATTTTTTAGTGACTTTCCCTCACGCCGCGCAGGTAGTGCGGGCTTGCTCTCAGCTTGGGTAGGCTCTTTACTGGTGATGATTGTGACTTTTTTAACCGCCGTGCCAATGGGGGTAGCTGCTGGTTTATATTTAGAGGAATACGCCCCAAAAAACTGGTTTTCAGACCTCATTGAAATTAACGTTTCTAACCTTGCAGGAGTGCCTTCTATTATTTATGGTTTGCTCGCACTGGGGCTGTTTGTTTATGGCTTAGATTTAGGGCAAAGCATTTTAACGGCAGGGTTGACGCTGGGGTTATTGATACTGCCGATTGTGATTGTGTCTACCCGCGAGGCCGTTCGTGGTATTCCAGTGGCGATTCGTGAAGCAGCTTACGCGGTAGGTGCCACCAAATGGCAAGTGGTGAGTGATCACGTAGTGAAATACTCACAGGGCGGCATTTTAACAGGGGTGATTATTGGCATGTCGCGTGCGATTGGCGAAACAGCACCCATTATCACCATTGGCGCACTGACATTTATTGCCTTTTTACCGCCTTCACCGATTACAGACGTTGCGCCTTATCTGAATTTTGAATGGTTAAGTGCTAGCTTTACCGTGTTACCGATACAAATGTTTAACTGGCTATCTCGTCCAGAACACGCATTTCATATTAATGCAGCAGCCACTGGCGCAATTATTATTTTAGTCACCTTGCTGATGAACGGCACGGCAATCTGGCTACGTTACAAAATTAGAAAAAACATTAAATGGTAAATCACATGATGAATACAACAACAGCAATCAAAGCAGAATCTCGCAATTTAGACTTTTTTTATAGCAACGGGCATCGTGCGCTAAAAAGCATCAACATGCCGCTATATGAAAATAAAATCACCGCCCTGATTGGTCCATCAGGCTGTGGCAAGTCCACATTTTTACGATGCTTTAATCGTATGCACGATTTATACCCAGGGAATAAATATCAAGGGCAAATTATCATGCACCCTGATAACACCAATATCTTAGAGGCTGGCGTTGACCCCATTGAAGTACGGATGCGCATTAGCATGGTGTTTCAAAAACCAAATCCGTTTCCTAAAACCATTTTTGAAAATGTAGCATATGGCTTGCGCGTACGTGATGAAAAAAACAAACGCACCATTGCTGACAAAGTAGAAGAGGCCTTAAAAGGGGCGGCTTTGTGGAATGAAGTCAAAGACCGCTTAAACGACTTGGCCTTTAACTTATCAGGTGGTCAGCAACAGCGTTTGTGTATCGCTCGTGCTTTGGCAACTGACCCTGAAATCATGCTATTTGACGAGCCAACTTCTGCATTGGATCCAATTGCCACAGCCAATATTGAAGAACTGATGAGCGGGCTAAAAGAAAAACTCACCATATTAGTAGTGACACACAATATGCAACAAGCCGCTCGCGTTTCAGACTACACTGCTTATATGTACTTAGGTGAGTTAATGGAATATGGTGATACTGACACTATTTTTACGCGCCCAACACGCAAAGAAACTGAAGACTACATTACAGGTAAATTTGGTTAATTTTATTGCAAAATTTAACCTATTAAATTAAGGAAATACCATGAGTTCAGAACATATATACAAACAATACGATGCTGAGTTAGAAAATGTACGTGCTAAGGTGCTTGAAATGGGCGGCTTGGTTGAACAGCAAATTCGCGATGCCATGCAAGCATTGGTTGAATCTAACCCCACATTAGCCCAAACGGTGGTTAAAAAAGACCATCAGGTCAACGCATTAGAAGTACAAATTGATGAAGATTGTGGTCATATTATCGCACGCCGTCAGCCAGCAGCGGGCGATTTGCGCATGATTTTAATGATGATTAAAACCATTACTGACCTTGAACGCATTGGTGATGAAGCTGCAAAAATTGCCCGCTTTGCTATGAGCATTCATGAAGCCAATCGTGCTTGGTCAACTAAATTTTCTGATGTCAAAGCAATGTCCTTGATAACTCAAACCATGCTCCGCATGGCGTTAGATGCCTTTGCCCGCTCAGATGAAACAAAAGTGCAAGAAATTGCCGCAATGGATGAAAAAGTGGATGATCAATACCAAGCCTCCATTCGCCAAATGATTACCTTTATGCTTGAAGACCCACGTACAATCTCAATGACACTAGAGGTGCTATTTGTTGCAAAAGCCATTGAACGCATTGGCGACCACGCAAAAAATATTTCTGAATACGTGGTTTACATGGTCAAAGGCAAAGACGTACGCCATACCAACATGGATGAAATAGATAATTAATAAAACGCTAACAACACATGAAAATGTGTTCGTACATTGAACTTAGACTCATCAATAAAAACGCTGAATACTAAACACGATATTCAGCGTTTTTTTCGTTAAAAGGATAACGCACCATAAATGATGACTACTTCATCGCCACTTAAACAGAATGACTGGTAGGCAGTACCAGATTCGAACTGGTGACCTCTTGGATGTCGACCAAGCGCTCTAACCAACTGAGCTAACCGCCTATAAATTGAACGCTGCCTTAAAAGTTCTTTAAGCTAAAAGCGGAACGCGATTTTAGCTGATTGTCGCATTAGGTGCAAATTTAAAGCTCAAATAATGTAACTATAAAAATTATTGAGCCTTAGATAAGCGTTGATATAAGCGCACGTTAGCATAACCATCAGCGGGTAGGTTTTGTGTTAATTGATATGCGCGTATCGCTGATTGTGTTTGTAATCC
>JABFSF010000068.1 GCA_013140755.1 Methylotenera sp.
TAACCAAAGTACTAATAACCGGTTATTTATGAAAAGTGATGGCTAATTGATGGCAATGCAACCCCCCAACCGATATTTTGCCACCTGCCCGCGTGGCTTAGAGCCGCTACTGGCAGATGAACTACAACAAGTGGGGGCAAAAAGTATTAAAGTCACCGATGGTGGCGTGAGCTTTGATGGCGATTGGGCGGTGTGCTATGCCGCTAATTTACATTCTCGCATCGCGACGCGTATTTTATGGCAAGTAGCACGTGGCAAATACGCCAATGAAGAAGACTTATTTAACGCGGCTTATAAACTCAATTGGCCACAGTGGTTTGATGTGAAACATGATTTTATGGTCAAAGTCACAGGGGTGAAATGCCCGCTTAAAAGCTTGGAATTCGCCACTTTAAAAATTAAAGATGCTGTATGCGATAAATTCAGGCTCGCCGTGGGTTCGCGCCCTTATATTGATACTAAAGCCCCTGCGGTGCGCATTCATGCCTATTTAACAGCTGAAGAGTATCAGTTTTATGTGGATACCTCAGGTGCGGCGCTTTACCAACGCGGTAACCGCGGTGCCAGTATTGAAGCGCCATTGCGTGAAAATTTAGCCGCAGGCATTTTAAAGCTCACAGGTTGGCAAGCTGGGCAGCCGTTATTAGACCCCATGTGCGGTAGCGGTACGTTTTTGTTAGAAGCCGCCATGGTAGCCCTTGAGATGGCACCTGGCATTAAACGCAGTTTTGGTTTTGAGAAGCTCAGAACCTTTGAATCTGATACTTGGAAGAAAATTAAAAACCAAGCCTTAAACCAAGTGAAAAAAGTGAGCTTTCAAAAAATTTACGGCTCAGATGTAGATTTGCGTGCCGTGCGCGTGACCAAGCAAAACTTAGAAGCAGCAGGCTTGCTAGAAGCGGTGCAAATTGCCCATGTGGATATGGTCAATGCAGTGCCCCCCGCCGAGAGTGGTGTACTCGTGGCTAACCCGCCTTATGGTGTGCGCATCGGCGAAGATGAGGCACTCACAGCACTCTACCCAAAAATGGGCGAGGCGTTGAAGCGTAAATTTGCAGGTTGGAACACGTACTTTTTAACCAACGATTTACGTATGCCTAAACTGATGCGCTTAAGCCCCAGTAAAAAAACGCCTTTATTTAACGGCCCGTTAGAGTGTCGTTTATTTGAAATTAAAATGGTGGCGGGTAGTAACCGTAAATAAGCATCTTATTCCGTAAGCGGGAGATGCTGAAGCTCAACCGTGTATTTATTGATTAGGTACAAAATAATAGATCCGTTCGGCCTGAGCATGTCGAAGGCGCATGGCTAAAGTGCTTCGACAAGCTCAGCACGAACGGACGCACAGGTAAATGATGCTGAATCCATTGTAGTTTTATCAAGAGGTTGGGAGAGGGTAATGGCAGACACTTTAGATGCTTTACGTGAACGCATCAATAAATTCGTAGCCGAGCGCGATTGGGCGCAATTTCATTCGCCAAAAAATCTCGCCATGGCGATGATTGTAGAAGCGGGCGAAGTGGTAGAGCATTTTCAATGGATGACTGAGCAGGAAAGCCGTCATTTAAACGCAGAAACTAAAGAACAGGTGGGGCAGGAGTTATCGGATACTTTTGTCTATTTACTGCGCATTGCCGAGGTGTGCGGCATTGATTTAATTGAAGCTGCCAACAAAAAAATTGACTTAAACGGAAAGAAATATCCTGTAGAAAAAGCAAAAGGCAGTAACGCTAAATATACAAACTATCAAAAATAAATTGTGTGCTAAAGTTTTTCTTGATGCATTTTAAGAGAGACGATAAGCGCCTTCACCTTTTGCAAAAGCGATAACGTTCTGCATACATTGGCGATAATGCGCATCTTGCTCATCAGCGAGATAAGCTTCCAAAATGCTGAATTTTTCATCACGTGAGTGGCTATTCTGCATTTGACCGATGGCTTTGTTGTAACGCGCTCTTGCTAGGCCCGCTTCACTTTTAATATCTTTCTCAAAAATCTCAATAATGCGTAATAGATGTTGCTGAAAAAAGGCTATCCATAGTTCTACATCTTTTAAACTATAGTACTGTAACCCTAAATCAAAGCCATAGATTGCTGGTTCTTTGGTGGGAATCACACCGACCATCGCAAAGGGTTCGCCATTATCCAACGCTTCAACTACGGCCATATGCCTAAGCGTGCCAGGCAGTTGATGGATGATGGTGTTATTGAGATGCGCCATGGCTTCAAACTCTGGGTGGCCTTCTAAAAAAAAGCCCATGCGCTCACGCCGACCATGCATGGATAAGAAATGCTCAGGGTTATCAATCAGCTGGAATTCCATAATGAAAGAGGAGCCCCAGTGCTCATCCCAGCCCCATTTGTTGCATTGCAACCAAACGAAAAGGTGACCGTTGTCAGTGAGTTTCGTCCAGCCTTGCTCACCTTTAATGCGTGTATATCCATGCGCGGTGAGCAAAGGTGAAAGTGCTAACTTAAATGCCTTGTACACATTTTTTGCTAACACTTTGTTCCCTGCACCCATCTTGCTGACTTTTAAAGCACTGCTAATGCCGCATCGTAATTAGGTTCACTGGCAATTTCTGAAACTAATTCACTATGTAAGACCTTATTGTTTTCGTCCAACACTACTACAGCGCGTGCTGTTAAGCCTGCCAAGCTAGTATCCACAATTTGTACACCATAATCTTTAGCAAATTTTGCCGTATCGCGGAATGTAGAAAGTGTGATTACATTTTCAAGACCTTCAGCACCGCAAAAACGGCTTTGCGCAAAAGGTAAATCAGCTGAAATGCACAACACAACTGTATTGTTGAGTTTGCTTGCTTGTTGGTTAAATGTACGCACAGATGTCGCGCAAGTAGGGGTATCAATGCTAGGGAAAATATTAAGTACTTTGCGTTTGTCGGCAAAGTTTGCGAGTGAAAGTAAATTGCGTTTAGCATCTGCCAATTGAAAATCAGGCGCAGCTTGTCCTTTTTGTGGCAAGTTGCCACCGATAGCAACGGGGTTGCCTTTGAGTGTGATGATGTTTGACATGGTCATTCCTTTTTTATCGTAGTGATCAATGTTGTATCATAAAACAAAAAAGCGCAGTTTGCACCGCGCTTTTTAAATATATAACCCATTGTTTAAATAGGGTCTTTTAGTGTTTTTGCGATTTAAGCAAGAAGATTTTCACTCAAATAGCCAATGGTCATTGTTTGGTTATGCAGTACGCTATCGCAGGTGTCTGGACGTGGTGCAAATTCACCATAAGAGTAAAAACCTGTAATCGCAGTTTGGTTCCCTAAAATTTGCTGAACCAACTTTACTTCATCTGCAACTAAATCAGCCATTACGCCTTTTCGCCCTACGCAACTTACACATACGGCAAGACCATTCTGATTGACCGTTGTATGGTTGGTTACTAAATGCGCTGCATCACCAGCGCCTTCTACTAGACGATCATGTGTTGCTTGGCAAAAGCGCACCGTCTCACCTTCGTCCACGTTACCTGCAAACGTTAAGCTATTTGCTTTAGGATCAATTGCTAATAATGTGCGAATCTTCTCAATGTCACGTTTGCCTTCTTCAATAATCGCAAATGGAAACTTTAATCCACTGCCAGGCAAGTCTTTAGCTGAATGTGATCCGATATATAAATTGTAAAGTGGTAGTGCAGGTTTGCCATCCAACTCTAATACAATGTTTTTTTCTGATTTAGTCACTTTACGTGGTGGGCCATAAGGTTTCCAGCCACGTCCAACGCCAGTTGCCGCTACGAGATTATTGCCATATAAACCTACGGCAATCACTAAGCCATCAGAGACCGTGTCGTTAAATAACTGTAGTGTTTTACTAAAATTAAAACCATCGCCTGCCATACCGCCCATAATAGGCGTATCACCTAGAATACTTTTGAAGCCCTCGAGTAGTTCAGAGCCATTGACATTTAATCCATCTGAGTATGCCAGCACAGCCTTTAAATTGTCTGATTTGAGTTGCCTTGCTAACCCTGCTCCTGTTTCAAAAGAGCTTTGCATTCCAGACACTTTAGTGTGTGTTACACGTTGTACTGTTTTTTCCCATAGTACCGCCGTAATTTGTAGGCTATCATCAAATACGCCTGAGGCAGTAATTTCACCAGATGTGGAGCAGCCAACAATTTGTGCGGTGGGATAACGTTCTTTTAATGTGTTAGCAAGCTTTGCTTCACCAAAGCGCTTAACTGATCCAAACACCAATACTAGATTAGCCGTAGGTAATGGTGAAGAAGCCGCCAAATCTTTTAAACTCATTTTGGCGGATAGTGATTCTTGTCTAACTATCATGTTAAAGTTCCTCGTTGAAGCTTGTTATAATTTGGTTGTTTAGGTAAAAAACGATAGGGTACGTTTTTATTATTATGACGTGTTTAATAAAATTGTAAACAAATGTAAGTTTTATTATAGAATGGATACACTTGGTAAGAATATAGAATTATTATTTTTTTACAAATCTAGCAAAGCCTATTGCTTATTGCGCGATTCTGTATATAAAATGAACCCTGTGTAGAGTCTATTACAAGATGCGGCTGTTAAAAGCTGTAATAATAAAGGAGCTTGCTGGTGAGCCAGAATGAGCCAAATCAAGGAACTGCAAGTCAGGCAAGACTTACTTTGAAGCAGTTGTCTAATGTTAAAGTCATGGTGATTGATGACAGCAACACGATTCGTCGGAGTGCTGAAATTTTTCTCAAAAACTTTGGCTGTCAGGTGATACTTGCCGAAGATGGTTTTGATGCTTTGGCAAAAATATCGAATGAGCATCCAGATTTAATTTTTGTTGACATAATGATGCCTAGACTAGATGGCTATCAAACTTGCTCCCTTATTAAGCGCAACTCGCGCTATAAAACGACTCCAGTCATTATGTTGTCAAGTAAAGATGGTTTATTTGATCGCGCACGCGGGCGCATGGTTGGTTCAGATCAGTATTTAACAAAACCGTTTACAAAAGAAACGCTGCTTGAAGCAATACAAACGTATGCAAAGTTGAGTGAGTGCAATGAACAAGAGGATGAATAATTATGGCAATTAAAAACATTTTAGTGGTAGATGACTCTGCAACAGATCGCTTTTTTCTAACTGAAATGTTAGAAAGTGCGGGTTATACTGTATCTGGCGCAGAAAGTGGTGAGGAGTGTTTAAGTAAAGTGGCAGCTAATCCACCAGATTTAATTCTGTGCGATGTGGTAATGCCAGGGCTAACAGGCTTTCAGGTGACGCGCACTTTAACAAAAGAGCCAGCAACTGCGAATATTCCAGTCATTTTATGTACAGGTAAATCACAAGCAACTGATTTGGCTTGGGCTTTAAAAATGGGTGCTAAAGCTTGTGTCACAAAACCAGTTGTAGGTGCAGATTTATTAACGCTTATCAAAACATTAGAGTAAGCGATAGTGTTGCTAGATAAATTGATTTTAAAAAATAGGTAAGTAAATTACTGTGGCTAAAACTTCTAACTTACGTGAGTTTCAAGAAACGATTTTAAACCGATTAAAAGAGGTTTCTGCTACTACTGGAGCTGCTTCAGGCTCACGGTTGGCAGTCATGGTGGGGAGTCAGCGTTTATTGATTGACCTTGTGGATGTGGTTGAGGTGTTGCCTGTTCCTCCTGTTCTTGCAGTGCCACATACGCAGCCATGGTTTTTAGGCGTAGCAAACGTACGCGGTAATTTGTATAACATTTCAGATTTAGTGCAATTTGCAGGCTTACCTCCGCAGCCGCGCACTGCAAATAATCGCATATTATTGCTTAACTCTGATGAGAGTACACAATCAGCGTTAGTGATTACCAGTTTGATTGGCTTACGTAATATTCAAGAAATGGAATTAAAAGCCGTGAGTGATGCGCAGCAGCAAGTGTTTGGTCATAATTTTTATGAAGATGCAGAAAAAAATCAATGGGTGGTGTTTGATGTTGATGCATTGGTGAAAAGCCCTGCCTTTATTCAGCCTAACGCTTAATGAGCAAATGTTCGATCAAAACTAAAAACAGTAAAACTAGAAAAAATTAAGACGTAAAATTTTCAAAATGTTTAAGTAATAAATAGATTATAAAAACCACGTATTTTAAGTAACATTATTTTATGAATTGGGGTTCAAAATGGCATTAAATTTAACAGCGATTAAAAGTCTTCCGCAGAAAGTGTCCGATTTTTTTAGTCAGTTAAAAAGAAGGTCAGGGGGAGCAAGTAACACCTCCGCGGCGACTGCAGGTTATCGTCAATTAGCCCTGCAAATTTTTGCATTTATTTTGTTTGCTGTTTTGAGCTTTTGGGTAATGAATCAGGTTCGAGTCAATGGTCCTGTTTATCTGACGCTCAAAAACTACCAAGATTTAACCGCAGATACAATTCCACCTGTGCTGTATCCGCTGGCCGCATTCGCTTCTTATAACGAGGCTTATGTAGCATCAACTTCATTCAATAATGCTAAACGTGATAAGGCACTAGAAAGCGCAGCAAAAGATGAGGCTGACTTTAAAGCGCGTAGCGAGTACTGGCAAAAAACCTTGCAAGATGAAAAACTCAAAGCTGGCTTGGCAACATTGGCACAAGCAAACACTAACTTTTTTAGGATTGCTAAAGATCAATATATTCCAGCGTTACCTTTGGGTACCGTTGCAGCTTCAGCACCGCTTACTTCATTAACTGAGGCTTTTGAGATTACTAAAGCCGCAGGTAATAACTTTACCAATTTGGTGCAAGAGGAGAATGCTAGATTATTGGCGGAACAAACAAGGTTTATTCAATTTGTGCTGATTGGTTTGGTGGTCTTGGGCGTTGTGTTGGTTGCTTCTATGTTCATCTTTGGTAGAAAGCAAACGGCTCAGTCGGTTGAGTTGACTAATCAGCTTGCGCAAGAAGGGCAGAACAACCAAGAGGCGGTGTTGCAGTTGCTTGATGAGATGGGTGATTTGGCGGATGGTGACTTAACTGTAAAAGCGCAAGTGCGTGACAATATTGCTGGTGCGATTGCTGACTCTATTAACTACACGATTGATAGTTTAAGAGACTTAGTAACAGAGATTAACTCTGCAACGGAACAGGTGACAATGGCTACATCAACGGCGCAAGTGACTTCAGAACAGTTGTTACACGCGGCGGAAACGCAATCTGAGCAGATTATGAATACAACAGATGCGGTAACGGATATGACGCGCTCAATTCTACAGGTGTCAAGCAACGCGGCGCAGGCTTCTCAAGTGGCGCAACGTTCATTGCAAGCGGCTAACCAAGGGGCGCAAGCGGTACAAAATACGATTTCTGGGATGAACGAGATTCGTACTCAAATTCAGGAAACTTCAAAACGTATTAAACGTTTGGGTGAAAGCTCACAAGAAATTAGTGAGATTGTGGAATTGATTTCAGATATTACAGAACAAACGAACATTCTAGCGTTGAACGCGGCTATTCAAGCGGCTTCTGCGGGTGAAGCGGGTAGAGGCTTTACCGTGGTTGCGGAAGAGGTGCAGCGATTGGCGGAACGTTCATCTGAAGCGACTAAACAAATTAGTGCGATTGTGAAGACGATTCAGACCGACACACACGGCGCGGTGGCGGCGATGGAAAAGTCAACTGAGGGTGTGGTTGAGGGTGCACGTGTTGCGGATGCTGCGGGACAGGCACTGAACGAAATTGAAACGGTTACCACTAACCTTGCGCGTTTGATTCAGTCAATTTCAACGGCCACAAATGCGCAAACTGAATCAGCAACCACGGTGGCTAATAACATGCAGATGATTCAAGAGATTACGACGCAAACCACACAAGGTACTAAATTAACCGCAGAGTCAGTAGGACAGCTGACTGGTTTGGCATCTGAATTGCGTGATTCTGTGGCTGGTTTCAAACTTTAATGTTTTTAAATCGTATGAAATGACTTTATTTTAAATAGTCTTAGTTTGTTGATGTTAGTCATGTAAGTTGTTTGGAATAAATAAAGCTCCATGAAAAAATTACACATAAAAGTGGGAGTGCAAAATGCCTGAAGCGTTTGATACAGGTCCGTTATCTTGGGTGAAAGATGAAATCGACCAATCACTCAAGCAAGTGTTAAATAGTTTTAAAGCGGTAAGCGAAAATCCCAATGAAGTTGCTTCACTTAGATTTAGCCTAACGCACTTATACCAAGTGAGTGGTGCTTTGGATATGGTAGGCCTAGAAGGTTGCAAGCGCCTGTGTGTGGAAATTGAGAAACTCACTAGTCAGCTTGAAAAGCAAGTGATACCAACTAATACCCTTGTGATGGGATATTTGATTGATGCGGTGAATGCGCTTTCACAGTATTTGCAAGATCTCTTAAATGGCGCATTTGATATACCTACCAAGCTTTATACAACGCTTAAGCCGATTGTTGAAGTGCAGGGGGAAATTGTTGAAGAAAGCGAATTGTTTTTTCCAGATATCAGCTTAAGCATTCCTAAAGATTTACCAAGCAACCCAATTGAACGTGCTGCCTTCCCAACATTTTTGGCAGAAAAACGCGTGCTTTTTCAGAAATCATTATTGGGATGGTTAAAAACAAAAGATGCTAAAGATCTCGATAGCCTGAGAGATACCATTTCTGCAATGCAACAAGCACATAAAAAAAGTGCTGAAAAAACCTTGTTTTGGGTGGCATCAGCATTTGTCGATGCGTTAGCGCAACCTAAAATAGCCGCTTTATCTGGGGCAAAAAAACTTTGTCGTAGATTAGATAAACAATTAAAAATAATGCAAGATGGTGATGCAAAGGTGCCTTCACAGCTATTGCGTGATGTTCTTTACTATGTGGCAATTAGTGAGCGGACGAGTGATTTAATTTCTCAAGTAAAGGATGCATTTGAATTAGATGACTTGTTGCCATCTGATGCAGCAATAGGAGAGTTTTCATTTGCTACATTGAGCCAGAGTGAGTTGGCTGGTTTTGCGCAATTGTTTGCGGATTTACCAGAATTAAAAGACTTATGGGCTGATGCATGTGAAAAGCATGACATCATAAGCTTTCAGACATTTACTCAAAAAATGCGGCAGTTAAGCGATGCTTTAAAAGCATTGATCAGTCAAAATAAATCTAGTTATCAAGTTTCGCTGACTTTACTTACTTCCATTAACGATTTGCTTAGCAAAGCATGGGTTGACCAATCTGCAATGAGCGAAAGTTGGATGGTTGAGGTTGCTACTGCACTTAATTTGCTTGAGTCTAGTGCGCAAACACCACAAAATATTGGGATTGAGTCTTATAAAAAAATCACAACTCAAATTCAGCGCTTGCATACGTTGATTGAGGGAAATGTGCTTGAAAGTTCGGTGGATGCATTTGCAACAGAGGGGTTAGATTCAAGTACTGTTGAGGCTTTGGCGAAACAAATCACGGCATCGTTACAGCAGCTTGAGAAGGCTTTGGATACATTCTTTAGAAACTCAAGTAATGCTGAGGTGCTTCATGATGCGCATCAGCCATTACAGCAAATTGTTGCAGCCTTTGATATGTTAGAGATGCATATTCCTAAGTCAATTGCAAGGTTAAGTGCTGATTATGTTCAGTATTTTCAATCACATGCGAATGCTTTTGTTTCGGGCGTAAGTCACCCCTTATTTGAGCTTGTTGCTGAGAGTTTGAGTATGTTAGGCTTGTTTGTGGAAGCACTACCACAGGTTAGACCTGAATCTGGGGAAGCTTTGCAAGGAGCACTAACTCGCTTAGAGCAAGCCCATCAATCAATCACTGCGCAGGTAGCTGGTGGCGTGGATGAAGTCTCTTCAGCTATTAAATCATCTCACTCGGCAGACAAGTCATTTGATGCTGTCATCACAGATGCGATTGCAGATGCAGAGTTGCGTGATATTTTTCTTGAAGAAGCTGAACTTGTACTCGCCGATTTAGCGCAGTCACTGCAAGCATTACATGTAAATACCACTGATCAAACGGCATTGGTAGATGTGCGCAGAGCTTATCACACGTTTAAAGGCAGTGGGCGCACTGTCGGTTTGGTTGCAATTGCGGATATTGCTTGGAGTGTTGAGAAGCTATTAAATGCAATCATAGAATTGAAGCTTGCTCCGAATGCTACGCAGTTAAGTTTTGTTGAGAAGGTAACAGCAAGTATTGCAAATTGGGTAGCAGAGTTGCAAGCGCAGCAAAGTGTTCAACTGGATCCAAAACCCTTACAAGCAGAGGCTGAAGGCTTGCTTGTAACACTTTCTACAAATCAGGGTGACGCTACGAATGTAGCCGTGAAACCTGTCAAGGAAGAAGTGCTTGTTGGTGGAACGCGTAAGTTAAGTCGTGCATTTTTTGAGATATTTTTAGCAGAAGCTCAGCAGCATTTAGCAAGCTTACAACACGCCCAACAAGCACTGGTTGAGAATGTACTCTCATTGCCAACAGACGAGAGTCGTAGAGCAGCACATACGCTAGGAAGCAATTCCCTGACCGCAGGTTTTATCCCAATAGGAGAATTAGCAAGAGCTTTGGAGCATTGGCTGGACGCACATGTTAGTGTGTGGACGGCCAAGCATATTAGTTTGTATGGAAATGTTGTTAAGGCATTGCAAGATGGATTAAATAAAGCAAGTGAGCTGAAAAATCCTAAGTCTTCACGTGCATTGATAAAAGCCTTGAGTGAATCAACAGTTGCAATGCAAGCAGAAGCCATTAAGCAAGCGGAAACAGCTGTGTTAGAGGCGACCGAGCAGAGTGATGATGACGGTGAGGCTAACGATGCGGCTGTTGCGATAGCGTCAGCAAGTGTAATTGAAGTGATTGAGCCTTCGCAGATGCTTACGCAATCAATTAAACTTGAGAAACAGCGTGAGGATATTGTTGCAAAAACCAATACAAAACAATTGACTCAAACGGTTGATCAAGAGTTATTGGCTCTATTTGTAGAAGAGGCACGTGAGCTAGTGCCACAAGTGGGTCGCGATTTACGTAACTGGCGTACTAACCCTCTTGAAACTGATTATTCAGAATCGCTACAGCGTGTTTTGCACACCCTCAAAGGGAGTGCGCGTATGGCGGGGCAGGCCGATATTGGTGATACCGTACATAGCATGGAAGATGGGGTCATTCATGCGTTAAGGCATCAGGTTTCAGAAAAAGATTTTGAAGCAATGTTTGAAGTCTTTGATCGAATCGGATATATGCTTGAAGAGCTAACAAGCGATAGAACGGTGACACCACAAGATCAGGTTATTGCTTCAACTGTTGAACAAAATACGCGTAAGAAAGAACGTAAATCTCAATTTTTGCGCGTGCGCTCCGATGTGCTGGATAGGCTTATCAATGAAGCAGGTGAGGTTTCAATTATGCGTTCTCGTGTGGAGCGAGAAATGCAAAACTTCAAACATTCTTCAACTGACTTGACTGATAGTATTACAAGAATGCGTGCCTATTTGCGCGAAATTGAAATTGAAGCTGAAACGCAAATGCAGTCACGCATGAGTTTGTTGCAAGAGGCTAACGAAACATTTGATCCTCTAGAGTTTGATCGTTTTACCCGCTTACAAGAGCTAACACGTATGATGGCCGAGAGCGTGAACGACGTTTCAACTATTCAACACGGCTTGTTGCTGAATCTTGATCAAACAGATGCTGCATTGCAACAACAAAACCGCATGAATCGTGAGTTGCAGCAAGGTTTGATGGGTGTACGTATGTTGCCTTTTGCAACGATTGCAGAACGTTTGCAACGTATTGTTCGTCAAACAGCAAGAGATTTAAATAAGCATGTTGAAATGACCATTGAAGGTGAAAGTATTGAGTTAGACCGAAGCGTGTTAGATAAATTGGGTGCCCCCTTAGAGCACTTGTTGCGTAATGCGGTAGCCCATGGTTTAGAAGAAACCGCTGCACGTAAAAAGGCAGGTAAGTCTGAAGTTGGGCATATCACACTTAAAGTAATGTTAGAAAATGATGAGATTTCCTTGGTTGTCGTGGATGATGGCATGGGTGTTAATCTGGACAAAGTTAAGCAAAAAGCCATTAGTAAAGGCTTATTTAGTGAAAATCAAGAACTGACTGACCAAAGCTTGATGGAGGTGATTTTTGAGTCTGGTTTCTCAACGGCTGATGTGATTACACAAGTTGCTGGGCGTGGTGTGGGCTTAGATGCTGTTCGTAGCGATATTGCTGCTTTAGGTGGACGTATTGATGTCAGCAATGTAGTAGGTGCTGGCGCGATGTTTAATATTTACTTGCCTGTCACACTTTCTGTAGCGCAAGTGGTGATGGTGCGTGCTGGCGAGCATCAGTTTGCCATTCCATCCGTGATGGTTGAACAAGTGCAAAAACTCAAACCCAATGAACTGTTAAATGCTTATCAAAATCACCAAATTACGTGGGCAAGTCGCGATTACCCAATGCACTTGCTGTCCAAACTGATAGGGGATGATGCGCATGTTGCTCAAGCACAGGCTTATACTCCTGTGGTAATGATGCGTAGTGGTGCGTATCGCACAGCGTTGCATGTAGAAGAGGTGCTGGGTAACCAAGAGGTAGTGATGAAACAAATCGGCACACAATTAACGCGTGTGCCAGGGATGATTGGTGCAACCGTGCTAGGTGATGGTGAAATTGTGTTGGTGATTAACCCTGTGCAACTTGCCAATCGTGAAGTGTTGTCAATGGGGGCGATTAAAGTATCCACAACAGTTCCTGTTGTTGAAGTAAGTAAAAAAGTAGCGTTAGTTGTTGATGATTCACTCACCATGCGCAAAGTGCTTTCACGTGTACTTGAGCGTGAAGATTTTGAAGTGGTGACTGCTAATGATGGCGTAGATGCGATTCAAGCCTTACAAGAAACGAGCCCAGATATTATTCTCACTGATATTGAAATGCCTCGTATGGATGGTTTTGAGTTTGCACGGTATGTGCGAGATAATCCAGCAACCTCTAAAATTCCGATGATTGTGATTAGCTCACGCACAGCAGAAAAACATAGAAACGTTGCGACTGAAATTGGCGTGGATGCTTTCTTGGGTAAACCCGTACAAGACGAAGAACTCATTGCGCAAGTCCAGTCATTACTGAGTCAAAAGCATTAAAATTCATCAATTGATTGGACAATAACTGCAAATGTCAGCAGTCGTTTGCGGTTATTGCTACAAGCCACTTGTCCTCCATATGGCTTAATCTACAAAGCTGCCTCAAAATTTTCTTGCTGTTATTTAGAATATTTAGGTTAAAAAATGTTCATGCAGGCTTTGTAAAAAAATCACTCATATATCCACAAGTTGAATAGGATTGTATTCCTAAAAAAACACTGTAGAGCTAAAGGGATTTACGGTGCGCAACTTACTTGTTTTAATTCGGCTTCAGGAAAGTCTGGCTTAAATTTCTTAATTTCTGCAATGTGTGTTTCTGTTAAGTTGCTAAGTAGCAAGCTGGCGTGGGCTTTACCCTGCGTGCGAACGGTTTTTTGCACATTTTTAATGCCTTTGGCTTGTAATTCTTTTAATAAGTTGGTGGCAAGCTGTTCATCTTCAAAAATACCGAATGATATCGCGTTTTTCCATTGCGCTTCCTGTACGACAAATAAATCATCAACGCCTTTGGCTTTAATTTCGGCAGCCTTTTGTTGCGCTTCAGCGAGTGATTTGAGAGGGGGCTTATAAACCCAAAAGCGTTTAGGTTGATTGGAGTTTTGCTCTTTTACTTGCGCATTAAGTGAAAGTGGAGCGAGTGATTTTTGTGCGTTTTCAAGCATGTTATCTGCAAACATTCCCCACTCATAGCAAATGGGTGCAGGGGTGCTAGCAGTTTGCTCAACCTTTTTTCGGGGTAAGGCGTTAATTTCATCTTGTGTCAGTAGTTTTATTTTCTCTGGATGAATTTCCAACGCCTTATTTTGCGGTGCGTTTGGTAATATCAAATCCATATTGAAGTAGGCGATTAAACCAAGGTTAATCATGGCAAGTAGCCAAAAAATAATTTTCATACAGTTTCACTTTTTGTTGAATTGCGAGTCGCACTATCTAGCAAAAATAAGCCTTGTAAGACTAAGGTGTCGATGATACTTACTCGGTTGAGTTCTATTTTAACGCAATTAGCTTGAGTTTCTTGCGCATTTCCACCACTGATAATGATGTTTGGCATTTGCGCACACTGTGCGGCAAGCGTATGTGCCATGCGCTCAATTGCCCCAGTAATGGCATTGAGTGAACCTGCATAAATGGCTTGCTCGGTTGAAGTTGCAAAAACATTTACCCCATGGTTTTGTGGGCGATGAACCTTGGGTAGTTGCGCGGTGCTTTGGTGTAAACTCTGTTGCATTAAATCAAGCCCAGGAATAATCATACCGCCGATGAATTCGCCAATATGTGAGTGCTTGGCTTGCGGTACGATAGCATCTATCGTCACAGCTGTGCCAGCATTCACTACAATGCAAGGGGCATGTTGAAGATGCCAAGCGGCGACTAATGCTGCCCAACGGTCACTCCCTAATGAGGAGGGATTGGTGTAGTGGTTAATAAGGTCGCAGGCTTCTTTAGTGGCTAGAAGCCATTGAATGGGGTGCTGAGGAGCTAGTTTACTTTGTATGGCGGTTGCATGTTGATGACCTGCTACATTTGAAATAACAACGCGCGCATAGCCTAGCGTTGATGCAGATAAATCTGCATTTTGCAAGGTGGTATTTAAACATACACCTTGATGCGTGATTTCACCTTTGGCGTTAAAAATAGCCCATTTTGTTCTTGTATTTCCAGCATCAATAGTCAGTAACATATTAGTTTAGGGGTAAGTAAAACAATAGGTGCGACAATTTGCCACATTCCAAATAGGGTTTTAGTGCGGTAAAATCTACTTTTTTATAAAGTGAGATTGCGCTATGCCAACATTTAAGCTTAAACGAAATATTCTCTCTAGAGTTTTACCAACAAGTATTTTAGCACCATGTTTACTAAGTGTTGCTTCATTTTATGCGATGGCTGAAGAGGTGATTTTACCTAGTGTGGAAGTACATGCAAATACGGTGCAAGAAAACAATAATGCTGCGGTGAACACCAGCGATACTGCTTCGTTATTAGAGAATGAAGCAGGCGTGAGTTTGTATCGTGCTGGCGGTGTATCTAGCTTGCCCGCGATTCATGGCTTGGCTGATGACCGCGTGCGCGTTAAAGTGGATGGCATGGATTTAATTTCAAGCTGTGCAAACCACATGAACCCACCACTTTCATATATTGACCCAAGTAATGTAGAAAATACTCAAGTATTTGCAGGCATTTCTCCCGTGAGTGTGGGTGGTGATAGTATTGCAGGGGCTATTTTAGTGAATTCAGCCGCCCCAAAGTTTACTAAAGCAGGTGAGGATTTATTGATTAACGCGGAGCTTGGGACGTTTTATCGTAGCAATAACAATGCACGTGGTGTGAATTTATCAACCAGCATTGCTAATAGTCAAGCTTATATGCGCTATACGGGCTCAACGGTGGAGGCTAATAATTATAAGGCGGGTAAACGCTTTAAAGCTAAAAATGCGGCTGCGATGAATAAAGCAAGCCACATTTTAAATGGTGATGAAGTCGGTTCTAGCTATTATGAGTCACGTAACCATGCGCTTGCAGTTGGCGTTAAGCTAGATAATCACTTGGTGGAGTTTAAAGTTGGTTTGCAGGACATTCCATCTCAAGGTTTTGCTAATCAGCGTATGGATATGACGGGGAATGAAAGTGAACAATATAACTTAAGTTATCAAGGTCAATTTGATTGGGGTGTATTAGCTGCCCGTACTTATCATGAAAGAACGCGTCATGCCATGAACTTTGGTGAAGATAAGCAATACTGGTACGGTGGCATGATGGGAATGCCTAAAGCTCCAGGGATGCCGATGGATACCGAGGGTAAAACTTCAGGCTTGCATTTGCAAGGCGACATCAATCTTTCTCAACGTGATACCTTGCGTATTGGGGCAGAGTATCAACGTTATCGTTTAGATGATTACTGGCGCGCATCTCCAGCAGGGTTAATGATGGCAACTATGATGGGACCTAATACATTTTGGAATGTCAACAATGGCGAGCGTGATAAATATGATGTATTTGCAGAGTGGGATGCGCAATGGAACGCGCAATGGTTTACACAGCTAGGTCTGCGTAGTAGCACCGTTAAAATGGATGCAGGTAAAGTGCAAGGCTACAATAATATGATGATGGGCATGATGGGGTATGGTGATCCGAATAACCCAATGAGTATTCCAGGTGCATTTAATGCGGCAGACCGCTCAAACACTGACAACAACATTGACATGACCGCACAGGCAAAATTTACACCAAATGCTAGCCAAAGTTACCAAGCAGGTTATGCCATTAAAACCCGTTCTCCCAATGTGTATGAGCGTTACGTGTGGGCTAATAACAATACCATGGTGATGAACATGAATAATCTCTATGGAGATGGTAATGGTTATGTTGGCAACTTAAACTTAAAGCCAGAAACCGCACATACTCTAAGTGCCACAGCGAGTTGGAACGATGCGGCGCAACAAGATTGGAGCTTGAAAATTACACCACATTTTACCTATGTGGATGATTACATCGATGCCGTTGCATGTGGCAAAGTAGGTAGAATGTGCATGATGAGACCTGATGGCTTTGTGAATTTAAGTCTAGATAATCAGTCTGCAAGACTTTATGGTGTTGATATTGCAGGTAAAAAATTACTGACTGAGGGTAATGGCTTGGGTAGCTTTACTGCCACTGGTGCGCTTAATTATGTGCGCGGTAAAAATCGTGACTCTGGGGATGACCTTTATAACATCATGCCCCTCAATGCAAAATTTGCACTCGAACATCAATTAGGTCATTGGACTAACATGGTACAAGCTAAATTTGTGGCGCGTAAGGATGATGTGCAAGTTGTGCGTAAAGAGCTTAAAACCGCAGGTTATGGCTTACTTAACTTATACAGTAGCTATGAGTGGAAGTATGCACGTTTTGATTTAGGTATTGAAAACGTTTTTGACAAATACTATGCCAACCCATTAGGTGGTGCATATTTAGGGCAGGGTGCTACGATGGGTGTAGATGTTATACACGGGGTTGCTGTGCCAGGGATGGGGCGTTCAGTGAACGTGGGATTGACACTTAAATACTAACTAAAACGTAAGAAATTGTGATTTTAAATAGCGGCGAGCAATGTTTTATCTAACAATAAAAACGATGTAAGTTTCTTAAGTTGCGCACGACTAACACTCACAAGCTAATTATTGGGAGTCGGTCATGTTCAGTCATAGTGTATTAAATTATAGTAAAAGCACTTTTAATCGAATCACCCAACCACTCAATGTAATGGCAAGCAGCGTGCCCCCTTTAATGTTGCGTTTAGTGCTTGCGTGGGAGTTTGGCGAGGCGGGATTTGAAAAGTTACACGGCACCAATTGGTTTGCCGATTTAATTTTTCCATTTCCCTTTAATGTATTATCCCCTGATATTAGTTGGGGTATTGCAACTGGTTTTGAAATTGTAGGTGCCTTTGCTCTAGCACTCGGTATAGCAACACGGTTTTTCTCAATGTCTTTGATTATTTTAACTATTGTTGCGATTGCTTCAGTGCATTGGCCTGTGCACTATGCCTCATTTTTTGAGTTGCTTAAGGGGTATCGCATTATAGATGAAGCAGGAGATGGATTTGGTAATTACAAATTACCGTTAATTTTTATTGTTATGTTCTTACCTTTGCTCTTTGGAGGAGCAGGTAAGTTAAGCGTAGATCACTGGATAAAAAGAAAATTTAACCCATAATTTTTAACCTATGTTGTAGTGCATAGTAGCTTTGTATAAAAAATAAAACCGCACTGACGAATCTGTGCGGTTTTATTTTGAGCTAGCAGCAGTGCTGGCTATTTTACTTGCACATTAAATTTAACTTCAAAAAATGGATTGCCCGCGCCTGTGTTTCCAGCCATGATGCCAGTTGGTCTAAAGCGCAGATGCGTGACGGTTGTATCGTAACTTCCATTGGGGACATAAGTCCATGTTGCGCCGTTATCATTAGAAAAGTCAACACAATCCGTATTGTTATTTAAGGCAACAAAAGGACAGGTGATGGCACTACTGGGAGTGCTGTCAGTAAAAATATAAGGTGCACTACCACTTAAGGCTCCTGTAAATAGCGTTGTATTTACTGGAATAGGGTCAGTAATAATTATTTTATTGTTATCCACTACGCCACCTAAAGAAGAGTTAGTAATACGAACGGCGTATTGTATAAGCGCATCAGGAACATGTTTAGGGTTGGTCACGTTATTAAAGGGGTCAGAAAGTACAGATACCGTTTTTAAATTAGTGAGGATAGGCGCAATACGTGACCAAGAGAGCGTTCTAAGATTAGGTACAGAGGCCGTATTAAGGGAGAATTGCGAGAAATCAGCACCACTGACATGGTAACCAATCGTTGCTCCTTCAGGGTTCCCCCCCCCCCCTTGCGTGTTGGTGCTTTGGTAATTGTACATAAAGGAGCCATTTTCATTGAGAATCACCTGAAAAGTATTAGCACCACTTGTTGAGTAGGTGGGTACGCCTAAAAATGACGTCACAAACTGCCTATTAGGAGCTAGTCCCAATGTTTGATAGCGAATTCTATTGGCTACATTTGCGGGATTCAGGTCTGTCCAATAAGGCATCATGGCATTTGATATACCGTAAGTGCCAGTTTGCGTGGCATTATTGACAGCGACGTTATTCCACCAACTGCCAGTATTTCCTCCAGCGGCGTTAAAGTAGAGCATTCCATTGCTGGTAATGCGCACTTGGGTGTAATCGGTGCCGCCAAAATTAAATGTAAAACCAATGTTAATTAAGCCAGAAACAGCATCATCATTAAGGACTACGGTGTTAGGGCTCGTTGAAATATCCACCCAAGTGTAGGGAGTAGTCGGCCCTGTTACTTGATAACTTGCAGCGTATAGATTGGTGCTGATAGGCAAAAGCAGTATGATCCATAAACATCTAATCAAGAAAATTGTTTTTTGAAAAGGTGAAGTGAGTTTCAAGGGGATATCTCCCCTTTAATGATTACTTCTACGCGTCTATTCGGTTGTAAGCACTGAATCTGCGTTTTTTTACTGCTAGGCTTGCAATTGGCTACAGGTTGACTTTGATCTAAACCAATCTTACTTGCCCCTAAAATAGCTGCTTGTACAATGCCTGTGAGGTCTGCAGCATAATATTCAGACTGCGCAAAGTCTAACCAAGCTTGCGCTTGATAAAGGGCATAAGGGTTAGTGATATGTTCGTCAAGCTCAAGCTGGCTAGCTTGGCGTTGCAGAGTTTCAATTTTTTGTAAATCGGCTTTGGTTAATGGGTTGTTTTCAGCAAGCACACTGCTTGGTAGCACCAATAAGAGTATTAATAGATTGCATAAATGTGCCAATAATTTCATTATAGGTTTAATGTAAAAGCATTACTTTTCTTATCGTTGAGTTTAAGGGTGTCTTGGTCAAACTTTATGCGTACTGTGGCATATAGGCCTTTTGAACGATACTCAGCACCACTAAAGTCACTGTCATCAAAGCCTAAGAAGTTATAGCCGATTGAAACCCAAGTATTTTCCATCAGGTTATAGCCCACAGAAACCCCAGCACTCCAACTACGCACTTTGCTGTTCCATGAGTGCAACATTGATCCATGTGCACCTACATCCCAATCTTTACCTAAATCGCGTCGAATTTCTGCACCGAGTAAATCGGTATAGCCAGAGTAGCCTTTGCCATCAATCGTATCAAACACGTATTTTGCACCGTATTGTAGTGAAAGCTGTGTTTGGCGGTTTGGCATCCAGTTAGCATTGGTGTTATTGACCAATTTGCGTACATGGCTAGTGAGCGTGGTATTTTCAGTTAAATCATCAATGTAATCTAAACGATTTAACCAAACCCACTCGCTTGTGTTAGGGCGGTATGCGTAAGAAAGCCTTGCATCCATGATGCGTGAGGTACTGGCTTGGCTGTTGGTTTGTTTGTAACTAAAGCCAGAAGCCAATACGCGCCCATCGTCTAAAGTGCGTTGTGCGCCAATTAAAAAGTTACGTGCGGTATCAATATCAGAGTCGCGCCATTCAATGCGGCTATTTGCGCTCCAAACTTTGTTGTGATAATTCGCACCAAGGCTAATGGCGGTGTTGTCTGTTGTGGCACTGCCTGAGCTCAATGGCACGTTAATATTTTGTTGACCAGCTTTAGCTTTTAACGTTTGCACACGGTCAAATGCGGCATCAGTTTGCCATTGCTCGTTAATTTGCCATTTTTGCGTTAGGCCTAAATCAGAATATAAACGCTCGCTATCTAAAGCCGTTTGGTTGCCTAAAGAAGCAGCGAGTTCGCCACCTGTCCAAGGCTTAACGCGCATCCCCACGCGGGTGGTATCGGCAGAAATGAACTTGCCACGGGCAAATTCATGTTCAGCAAATAACTGAGTTTGTTCACTTAGTTTGTAGTCTGCACCAAAAATATAGCGATTAGGAAAATCAGTACTTTCGGCACTTCCCAAGCTGATTTCTGTGCTGGCGCGCAGATTAAGCTTTTTATCAAATAAAGCATAAGAAATACCGCCAATGGCTTGTTTGCTATCGCGCACCACGCCTGTACCATCTTCATCGCGAGCATAGCGAGTACCGTAATAGGCAGCCATTTCGTCGTTGATTTTTTGGTCCGCACGGGCTTCTAGCACATCACGTTTAGCTCCTGTGCTGAGCGTACCTTGTTGATATGCTTGACCTTGCAAGCTCATGTTGTCTGAGAGTTTATAGCGCGCATCAGCACCTACTTTACGTGTGCCAACTTCACCACCTGCTTGCTGACCTAAGCCAAAGCCTTCATCTTGTTGTCTAACATAAGCGCGTGCGTCTAACTTTTCATCGTTGTGCAGGGCTTCTACTTTCCAAGCTTGACCATTGGCTTCTAAGCTGTTGGTATCGCGGTTAGAGTTGGCGATTTCAGCAATCAGTTTTGTTTTTTCAGTAATTTGTACTGATGCATCAATGCCTTGCAGATTACCTTTTGCCCCTACATTGCCTTCGTGTACTAAGGTGAGACCAATTTCAGATTTATCAGTTGGCTTAACCGCAACACGCCCACCTGCGGTGACTTTTTCATCTTGATTATCATTGGCTTCATACTCTGCCACAATATAGGTTGGGTTGAGCCCCGCATCGCGGCTTTGTATGGGTGCGCGGAAGAAAAGTGTGCCAGCTTGGTAATCAATGTCGTAATCTAAAAAGCGGCTCATGCCTTGAGTTTTAATGATGACTTCAGAGTGAAAGCGATCACGTGTTTCAATGCGAATTTTATCGGTATTTTCAATAATTTTTCCGCTAGAAAGTTTGTAAATGCCAGAAGTGCCATTGCCAGCAATTTCATCACGTTTAAAGGCTTGTGCGGTGAGTGTGGCAAAAGCGTTGTAGCTGAATTTTTCACCTTTAAATTCTGATTTTAAGCCATTGGCAGTGCGGCTATAGCGTGCAAATTCAGTGACAGTAAGCCCAGTGTCATAGTCACCAAACATGGCGTAAAACTGTTTACGTTCTACTTTGACATAAAGTTTACGTGCGCTGGCAGCATCAAAGTAAGGTTGCGTAGCATCTGCATACAATGTGTAATATTGGCTTGGGTTAATGAGCTGATGCAAGTTAGCATTTGACCCTACATTGCCACGTTGTTTAGCGGTGTCGTAAGCAATGGTGAGTAAAGTGTCACCTTTAACAGTGCCTTTAGCGTAAAACGCTACACGGTCTTCGTCAAAGAGTTCATCATCTGCGCCTTTTTCTTTTAAAGCTTTGGTATTGCCAGATAATTGCTTGTGCCCAACCGTGCCTTGTGCAAAGCCTACCAATACCCAATCGCGCTGACCTGGTGCTAACCAAGCGCGAATTTGGTCACCATTATTAGTGTTAGATTGTGTATTAGCACTTGCAAACGTGTTGGTGTTAAAGTTAAATTTTAACAAAGCCTCGCCAGATTGCGTGGTAGGGGCAAGTTTAATAAAGGCAACACCATCATCACTAATGTCGTAGCGTGGCTGGCTATCTACTTTACCTGCAAGCGGGTCGCGCTGAATTGACTCAATTTGGTTGGCTGATGCATAAGGCGTATTGAGCTGATATTCGCCATTAACACCTTTACGTACAGGTTTTCCCTCTTTATCTAAAAAGCGCACGGCAATAATAGGGGCTGTTTTACCATCAGCGATTAAAGTGGACCGCTCTGGTACTAATTCCACTTTTACTGGGCCAGTTGAATAATGAATGCTACGCATTTCATCTGCAATCACTTTGCCTGTGCTATCACTGACGACCACTTTAAAACTGTTGTTGCCTTCTTTAATATTGACTCCGCTCCAAGTGAAAAGAGCGACTGTGTTGGTTGCATTTTTAACCATACCATCATAGTTGAGTGGACTCACTGCAACACCGTTGATGGTGACCGTTACTTTATGCTGAGGAGATGCTTTAACGGCTATTTTAATTGCGGGAATGGCTGGCACAAAACTGGTATTAGGGTGTAGCCATTCAATACCCGCAGGCGTAGTGGCAAGCCATTCTTTGTTGTAAGGAAGTTTTTCAACTAGGCTGGAGTTGCCTTGGTTTCTTAAATCCTGCTTTGTTGAATTAGAATTTACTAAGTTAGCATCTGTTGCTTGCGTGCTTGCTTGTGCAACATGCGTGTTTAGGGAGGGTGATTTTTTTTGCACATAAAAATCTGCACGCCATAATGAGCCGCCGCGTAAATTCACAAACTGAGAGTAAGTGCGCCCTGCAAAGCGACTATTTTGCTGACAATCTAATACTTCATATTCACTGGGCAATGAATCTAAATCAAGTTGTATCACGTGCGTGCCAGGTTTGATGTTGTCAGCATGCCAGCGACCATTGGTATCGGTGAGCATATAGGTGCCATCTTCAAGTAATACGCGGGCATTGGCTAAGCCTTCGGTATCATTATCAACATTTGCATCGCATGAACCCACAACAACGCGCCCCATTAAAATCGATTTAGAGCGCATTAAATCTTCACGCACGGTGACGCTTGCACGACCAGTGTTTGAAGGATGGCTGGTGGCGAAAGCAATGTTTTCTGCATTGCCAGTTTTTGCACCAGCGGTCACTTCAGCCACGTAACGTAAGGTGACGGTTGCACCAGCATTTAGGTTGCCAATGTTAAACGATAAAGTACGTCCATCACCAGAAACGCTCGGGTTTGCAAGACTTTGATTAGCGAGTTTTGCAGAGTTTTTAGCATAGCGAAAACCCAGCGGTAAGGTGTCTGCAATCACCACGCTGTTGGCAACATTGTTTGCCATATTTTTGATGCTAATGGTGTAAGGCACAAACTCACCTTCGCCCACAATGGCTTTTTCAACAGTTTTGATAATTTGTAAGCTGCCACCAGAAGGGTCTAATGGGACATCAATTTGCAAAGGTGGTCCAGCCATTAAGTTGAATACTTCGCCACGTGAACCCGCGATTAACACATACGGTGCAGGAGGTAATGTTTGCAAAGTGGCGTTAGCAACCACTGATGGAAAGCTATAAGTGGCAGGAGGTGTAATTTCTAAGCGATAAGTGCCAGCAACCGCGCGAGGGAAGCGATAGCCGCCTTGCACCATTACAGGGCTACATACGGTAGGGCTACCTGTGGTGACAGGTTGAGGTAAGATTGTTACGCCATCATCACAAAAAACGGTAGCAGGTAAATTGGTGGCAGTGTCTATCATGCGCACCTTTGCGCCGTTTACCCCTAAGCCCGTGCTGGAATCAAACATGATACCAAATGGGTCAAACAAAGCTGAATCAGCTACGGCTTGAACCGTATCTAATGGATCAGTGTATTTAACTGTCAGCTTTTGCTCGTTACCAGTATTGAGTGTGCAGTTGCTGGAGTTGACTGCTCCAGCCGCTGATTGAATATAACCAATGAACACCCCAGTGCTGATGCCTGTTTCGGTGAGGATTAAGGTTTCAGCATCACCCGCTGTGGTTGCAATAACCACTGAAATAGTTTCAGCCACGGCTGCATTGAGGTTGTGGTCTAAATCTGTAACGCGAATAAACACAGGGTCACCGCTGGTGTATTGGGTTGCAGGGGCTAATCGCAATGCACCAGACACGGTCAAGCTGCTGGCTGGAGGGCCAATAAAGTTAGGGTTAGGCAGTGGGTTACCATTGCATTGGGTGGTATTTACATTTTCTACCGTACCTGTAGTGCCGCTAGCAACGTATTGTAAAAACTCAATTTTTGCAGGTGTTCTGCCCCCTGTGGTAATGGTGACGCTGCCTGTGCTGGTGACTGGCGTACCACTAATGCCGTAATTTGCAGAGGCCATGTTGGTAATAGCTGTGTTAAAAGGCGTTGCCGTGTAGCCAATATGTGGAGTTGCCAATACCCCTAATGCGCTTGCTGCAGTGAGCAGACGTTTTGTCATAGATACCGCAGGTGATACCCATGACAAAACGGACTGACTAAACGGTAATAAGCCGTTTAGCCAATCAGCTTTGTGATTAAACGTAGCCCAACCTGCACATGTTACTGCGCGTATTGGGGTGTTTAACCATGTGACTAATTTAATCAAAATAGTAATTCAATTAAAATTAGTTGATGGTGACGTTAAAGTAAACCACGACAGATTCACCTGGTTTTAATTCACCAGCACCATAACCGACTTCTACTGGCAACCCTTGGCTATAATCAATCGTCACTAAACTTGCAGCATGCGTTGCACCATCAGCATCTGCTGTTGTTGTTAAGTACTTAGGATACGTTCCAGGTCTAGTGTCACCAGTCACATCCAATTTAAAGCCACTGCCAGCCGCACTTTCAGCAACTCCTGTGCCACTGCCACAAGTGGCAGCATTAGTGGGTGCAACTAAGTTAGGGTCAAAGGTAGTCGCTGCGTTAAGCGTGTCAGATACTTGCGCTAATGAGGCTGAAGCTGCCGCTGCACCTGCGTTGCTAATGGTAATTGTCCAACGTTCAATCGCCCCAGGGATGTTTTTAGGGTTAGTGATACCATTGAATGGGTCGCACACCAAAGTGACGGTTTTTTGCACGCTAATCACAGCAGAAGCTACTCTAAATGCATCGCGTGCAAAGCCGATTGCATCACGCGCTGTTTGTAGTGGAATGGTGCCGTCCACGCTAGCTGCGGTGGCTGGGTCAGCAAATACAATATCTACACCTGCTGTATCAGCTCCTGCTGTTTGGGAAATTGCTGCACCTACAGAGCCACCAGCTGATCCACCAGCACGCGTTGTTGCTGTGAGCTCAGTAACTGCTTGATCACCATTGACTTGTGTATTGGGGATGCTACATACCACGTACACCGTTTTAGAAGCATCCGCCGCTAACTCGTCAATAAATAATGCCGTATCTTGTGCTAGCTGATAACCCACTGTAACACCGCTTTCAACAAATGTGCCACAAGACGTTGCATCAAAGTTATCGGCTACAGTAAACACCGTTGGTGTGCCAGACACGTTACCACCTGTCAACGCGTAGTCTTGCACTGTGTTGCCGTTATTGGTCACAGTGAACTGTGTCACTGCCGCAGTTTGCCCTGGTACAACTGAGGTAAATGTTGCATTGGCTTCAACTACAGTGAGGTTTACTTTGTTATCTACCACAAATGTTGTTGGCGTACCAGCACCTACAAGATTGCCCGTTGATGAAGACCCAATAACAGGTTGAGCTACAGCACCCACAGAGTAACTTAGTGTAGCTAAGTTGCTAATCGTGGTGCCAGACGCAGTTCCAGCCGCCCATACTGTTTGTGATGCACTAAGTAATATTGCCGCAGCAATAAAACCTAATGCTTTGATCTGCGAAGGCGCAGATTGCACATATCGTTTCATGATACTTCTCCTTAAAAAAACTTAAACAAAAAAACAAAAAAAACATAACAACGCTTGGTACTATGATTCTTTAAATCACTTAAAAAACGACTTACACACTTCTTTTTTGACACAACAAACCTTATTTGCAATTCAAGTTACCTTACAAAAGCATTAAAGTGCACAGTAATGTAATTGCCAGCGGCTAATGTTGCGGCAGCGGGAGCTGTAATCGTGCTTGTGGACAATGCGTTAAAATCAACACTGATAACTTGTCCTACAATGGTTACTCCAGCACTTACCGCGTCAGCAGCCGTGGGTGATGCACTAGGCCCTGCACCTATACCAGTTACTGCCGCAATCCCAGTATTTGATAGCGAGTTGGCGATATTGCCTGCCACACAATTACTTGCAGGAGCTACACCGCTGTTCAGTTTGTTATCAAATAACAAAGTTCCTGCTAAAGTATCAACAATAGTGTTGAGTGAAATAGATGTTGTACCAGGGTTACTAATCGTAACGGCATAGCGTACAGCAGCATCTGGGATGTTTTTTGATGCAGAGGGACCGTTAATAGGATCGCAAAGGGGCGTTACTGTTTTAGTAATCGTAATTGTCGCCACGCGGAAAGCATCACGTGCAAAACCAATTGCATCATTAGCTAGTTGTCCAGGATCTGTGCCTGAGAGGTTGGGTGAGGTTAATGGGTCTGCAAATACTACCTCAACACCAGCTTGAGTATTAACGGGTGCTTGCACAACCGCCGCGCCTAATACACCACCAACACCTGCTGCACGCGTTGTTGCGGTGAGTTGAGTGATAGATTGGTCACCATTGACTTGAGTCGTGGGGATGTTACATACCACATAAACAGTTCTACTGCCGTTAGCGGCCAGCTCATCAATAAATGTTGCTGTATCCAAGGCATCAAAACCAAGCACTGCACCATTTTCAACAAAAGTATTACAGCCAGTTGCATCAAAATTGTCGGTACCTCCAAGCACGCTTACACTATTAAAGCCTGCTGCTGTGCCAGTAAGTAGGTAATCTTGGGTTGCATTGCCATTATTGGTGATAGTGAATGTTGTGACTGCATTGCTTTGCCCAGGCACAACTGAGGTAACCGCGCTGTTAGCCTCAAGCACGACCAAATTGACTTTATTATCAACAGTAAAACTAACCGTATTTGAGTTGAGTGTGGTTGATCCAAACCCCGCATTGTAATCAAGAGTCACTGTATTGCTAATGACTGTACCTGCGTTGGTGCCAAGAGCCCAAGCACTTGCTTGGGTAAAGACTAGCGTGAGGCTTGCTAATAATAAGCTACAGAATTTTAATGATGCTGTATTTTTTGTATGCCATTTCATGGTGTTTATGCCTTTATAAAAAATAGTTTTTTTAATACGTTTGTTTATTTCACTTTCGCTTTAAATGATACTTCGCTTGTTTTTCCTTCGGCTAACTCGCCTTTATAAGTCCATTTGATGTGTGTGTAATCACTGGCAAGAGCTGGCCTTACTTTGCCATCAGCACTGGTGACTGTAAGTTTTTCTGGTGATGCAAAATTTTTACCAGCATCAGCTGAGAATGTAATATCCGTGTTGTAACCCATTGCACTATCTGCCACATACTCAGTGTGTTCCGCAATGGGGTTGTTAATGACAATGTTGCCAGCAGGTTTATTGCCCACATTTTTAAATGAGGTGGTGTAAATCACGATGCCATCAGGAGGTACTTTTTTGGCGATGATCCGCTTGGTTTCTTTTTTGCCATCTTTATTAGTAGTATTTTTTTCAACTTCTGCAATGCTTTTAAGCTCAATGGAGCCTGCTGCGAATGCGGATAAGCTTAGTGTGCTTAGTAGTAATGCTGAAGCTAAAAGTGAGGTCATGCGTGAGTAATTCATTGAAAATCTCCTAGTTAATTTTTGCGTTAAAGGTGATGCTGAAAGTGTTAGGGGCGATGGGGCTGCCCAAATCAACGGTCATGGTGTTACTTACAAACTGTCCGTTATCCGCATCAGCGGCATCGGTTTTAGAAACGCTACCTACTTTTAAGCTATTGGCGATGTAGGTAAGTTCGGCGGGTAAGGGGTCTGTGATAATTAAGTTTGATGCAGCACCAGCACCCGCAAGTGCAACTTGTAAAGTGTAAGTGATGATGGTGCCAGCGGCAGCCTTGCTGCAGTTTGCTGGCGCAGGGGTGCATGAGGCTGTTTTGCTAACCTGCACAGATAACCCGCTTGCAATGTAGCGACCAACACGATCAACCTGCGCTGATGAGTTGCCTACAACAGCATCTGTTCCGCTTGTACCTAAGCCTGCGAGTGTTGTGCCAGATGTGGCTCCTGCTGCACCTGTCGTGGCTGAAGCTGCGTGAAGTTGTACATCACCTACATTGCCGTTAGTTAAGCTGTTAGGGGTGTCGCTATTCACATAAATGCGTACGGAGGCATCTGCAACTAAGTTTGGCTCATTAACGCCTGAAATGTAGAGCGTATCTGCATTAAATCCTGAAGATTGAAAACCTGCCTGTAGCCCATTTTCAATAAAAATTGAGCCTGCTGTGCCATTTAGCGGGTTGTAATTGTCACCAAGCATGGCATTGTTGCGAGTTAAGTTAAATTTTTCTTGCCCATTGCCTGTGTTAGTGAGTAAAAATGTTAGCGCGTCATTTATATCAGGTGAGTTAACGTTGACAGGCGCACCATCTTGCCAAGTGAGCGTTAAATCAATGAGCTCATCCACCGTGAAGCTTGCAGTATTACTTGTGATGTCAGGCTGTGCAACTGCGCCAATGCTATAGCTAGCAACAACACTGTTGGTGATGACCAATCCAGCAGCGGTGCCTGTAGCTAAAGCGGATTGGCAGCATAGTGCGAACAAAGCCAGAGATAGAGTGAAAAATGGTAATTTAAACATCAGCTTACATTTTATCACGCTACTGAAAGTTACCCTTTCCTTCAACAGGGGCATTGAACAGCATTTTGTTAAGAATTGTAAACTCATAAAATAGAAATCTCTTCTACTCGCAGTTTGTGTACGCTCAACTTCTCAAAGCTGTCACCCCCCAATCTTTTGTGACGAAATTTTGTCATATTTTGATAAATCCCACAAAAATATCTACTTGATGTAGATGATAAAAAATGAACATTCTCCATTGGCTGTTTACTTGCATTCTATAATAATTAAATATAATAACTATATGTTTTTAATGATAAAATATGACTTTTAATTGTTGTTTTTTAACTTCTTGACACTTCAATACAGCAGTTAATGAGGCATCTGCAAATTTAATACAGCAATAAATGTGCCCAGAAATGTATTGTTAAAGATAAGGAAGAGTTTTTAATCTGTGTGGTGAGGGGTAATAATCAGGCTCCCTTCAGTTGGATGGGGTAACGTAGTAGGTTGTTATTGGCGATTGAAGTAAGCATTTATTAAAAAACAAACTTTTATTTAACCTAGAAACAGCAGTTAGCCACAGACAGCAAAGCGTTCATCAAGGAGAAGAAAAAGTTTAGCCAATCATCAACTACCTGTTAGGTGCGGATTCAATGGAGTTTAATCATTATGCTTGCGATGTTCTCTGTGATCTTTGTGGCTTGAACTGGTTTTTAAAGGTTCTACCCAGATTTTTCATTAGTACGCGAAATGATGGCGTGATAAAATGGCGCGGATATTTTTAACAACTTTTCAACATTAATGGATTTTAAAAATGATGTCAGCACCTTTTAATTACACTAAGACTTTAAACCAAGCTGACCCTGCTTTATGGGGCATGATTGAGCAAGAGGTGGTGCGTCAACATGAGCATATTGAGCTGATTGCTTCTGAAAACTACACCAGCCCTGCTGTGATGCAGGCGCAAGGCTCGCAACTCACCAATAAATATGCTGAAGGCTACCCAGGTAAACGTTTTTATGGAGGTTGTGAGTATGTTGATCAGGTAGAGCAGTTGGCGATTGACCGCCTAAAAGTCTTATTTGGCGCGGAGTATGCCAATGTGCAGCCGCATTCAGGCTCACAAGCCAATCAAGCGGTGTACTTTAGCATTTTAAAGCCAGGCGACACGGTGATGGGTATGAACTTGGGTCACGGTGGTCATTTAACGCATGGTTCACCAGCTAATTTATCAGGAAAATTGTTTAACATCGTGCCTTACGGCTTAAATGCTAACGAAGAAATTGATTACGATGAAATGGAGCGTATTGCGCTTGAGTGCAAGCCTAAGTTATTGATTGGTGGTGCATCGGCTTATGCATTACGTTTTGATTGGGCGCGCATGGCAGAAATTGCGAAAAAAGTTGGGGCTTATTTCATGGTGGACATGGCGCATTATTCTGGTTTGATTGCCGCTGGCGTTTACCCAAACCCTGTGCCTCACGCAGACTTTGTGACCTCCACAACCCATAAAACTTTACGTGGTCCACGTGGTGGTATTATTTTAGCGAAGGCTGAGTTTGAAAAAATCTTAAACTCAAGCGTGTTTCCAAGCTTACAAGGTGGCCCTTTAATGCATGTGATTGCTGCAAAAGCAACGGCATTTTTAGAAGCTGCTCAGCCAGCATTCCAAGCTTACCAAACGCAAGTGATTAAAAATGCACAAGTGATGGCGCAAACCTTAACTGAACGCGGTTTGCGTATTATTTCAGGTCGCACTGAATCACACATGTTTTTGGTGGATTTGCGTCCCAAAAGTTTAACAGGTAAAGCGGCTGATGCAGCTCTTGGTTTGGCGCATATTACCGTGAATAAAAATGCCATTCCGAACGACCCAGAAAGCCCATTTGTCACTTCTGGCATCCGCATTGGTGCGCCAGCTATTACCACGCGTGGCTTTAAAGAAGATGAAGCTAAACAAGTGGCGAATCTAATTGCGGATGTGTTAGATAACCCAACTGATGAGGCCGTGATTGCCGCGACGAAAGCAAAAGTACATGGGTTGACGGCGCGTTTTCCAGTGTATGCGAAATGAGTTGATGATCATAGGTCGTTGACGTTTATTAAAACCTAACTATAAAACGACAAATGGTGCACGATTTTAACTACCTACTAACGATGAATTGCTAGTGACTATATATGAAATGCCCTTTTTGCGGTGCCGATGATACGCAAGTCATTGACTCTCGGGTCAATGATGAGGGTGATTCTATTCGCCGCCGCCGTAAGTGTGGGGTTTGTGATAAGCGTTTTACCACGTATGAAACTGCCGAGTTGCACTTACCGCAAGTGGTGAAGCAAAATGGCACGAGTGAAGAATTTAAGCGCGAAAAATTGCGGCTTTCATTCACACGTGCATTGCATAAGCGTCCTGTTCCTACTGAGTATGTAGA